>NZ_JAGXJG010000484.1:0-241 GCF_019091725.1 Cellulomonas sp. GbtcB1
GGCCGGGCTCCCCCGGCGGCTACCCCGCGGCGCCGTACGGCGGGTACCCCGGTGGCTCGTGCGTGCCGGTGTACGGCTACCCCAAGAACAGCCTCGGCGTCTGGTCGCTCGCGCGCGGCATCGCGAGCTTCGTCTGCTTCGGGCCGCTCGCGGGCATCCCGGCGAGCATCACCGGCGTGCTCGGCCGCAGGGCGGCGCCGCGCGGCGGGGCGGAGAACGCCGGCCTGTCGCTCGCGGGCCT
>NZ_JAGXJG010000485.1:0-241 GCF_019091725.1 Cellulomonas sp. GbtcB1
GGCCTTCACGGTCTCCGGCGACGTCCGGACGACCTCCCCGTCGGCCAGCACGACCTCGTGCGTGCGCACGAAGTCCCGCGTGACCCCGTACTTCACGCAGCGCATCCCGCCCGCGTTGGTCGCGATGTTCCCGCCGGCGGTGCTCTGCGCGTACGACGCCGGGTCCGGCGGGTAGAACAGGCCGCGGGCGGCGACCGCGTCCACCAGGTCCTTCGTGCCCACGCCCGGCTGGGCGACGGCG
>NZ_JAGXJG010000486.1:0-241 GCF_019091725.1 Cellulomonas sp. GbtcB1
GAGGCCCCGGGGCGGCCGCCCAGCGGGGCGGCGCCCTGCCCGCGGGGGAGCGCCTCGGCGGTGGCGACCCCCCAGCCGCCCCCGCGCAGGGCGCCGAGCACCGCGGCGCCCGCCCCCGCGGCGGACGCCGGGCCCGGCCCGCCGTCCCCCTCCGTCACGCCGGGTCGCCGTGCGGGGACGTCGTCCCGGTGCCCGCGGCGTGCCGGGTCGCGTCCGCGCCGCCCGCGACGTGCTCGCGGTG
>NZ_JAGXJG010000487.1:0-241 GCF_019091725.1 Cellulomonas sp. GbtcB1
CCACCCGAGAGGGCCTTCGGCGTGCGGGCGAGGTACGGGGTCAGGTCGAGGATCTTGGCGGCCTCCTCGACGCGGGTGCGGATCTCCGCCCACGGGGTGCCGGCGATCTTGAGCGCGAAGCCCATGTTGTCGGCGACCGACATGTGCGGGTACAGCGCGTAGTTCTGGAACACCATCGCGATGTCCCGGTCCTGCGGCTGGACGTCGGTGACGTCGCGGTCGCGGATGAGGATGCGACCCG
>NZ_JAGXJG010000488.1:0-241 GCF_019091725.1 Cellulomonas sp. GbtcB1
TGGTGGTGGCGCCGGGCGGCGTCGTCGGGCTGGTCGGACCCAACGGAGCGGGGAAGTCGACCCTGCTGCGGATCCTCGCGGGGGCCCGCGCGCCCGACGACGGCGCCGTCGCGGTGTCCCCGCCGCCGGCGCAGCTCGGCTACCTCGCCCAGGAGGTCGGGCGCCGCCCGGACGAGTCCGTGCGGGCGCACCTGGAGCGGCGCACCGGCGTCGGCCCCCGGCAGGCGGCGAGGGCCGCGGC
>NZ_JAGXJG010000489.1:0-241 GCF_019091725.1 Cellulomonas sp. GbtcB1
CCGCCGACCCCCGCCCCGCCCGCTCCGGGGGCGTCCACGCCCCCGGCCTCCGCGGGCCGCCACGCCGGGTCCTCGAGCACCAGGCCCGCCACGAGCACGGGCGCCGTGAGCGCCAGATCCTCCGCCGTCACCCCGCCCATCGTGTGCCCGACGACGCGCGCCGGCCCGAGGTCGGGCGCCCGCAGCGCCTCCGCGGCGTCGGCCGCCAGCGCCGCGGCGGGGGGCGGCTCGTCCCGCAGGG
>NZ_JAGXJG010000490.1:0-241 GCF_019091725.1 Cellulomonas sp. GbtcB1
ATTCCTTACAGTCTCAACACAAAGACTGGATATATACTAAGGCAAGGGGTGTGCACAATGCAATCCTATCCTGATATCCTAAGGCAAAGGATGTGCACAATCTTACCCTATCCTTATCTTGAGTTAACCCTAATATAAGTTAATCTTAGACCTCAGTTAATCTTAACAAACTCCCCCTTAACTCTGGTCAAGGAGTTAATCACTCGAATCATAGTCAAAATTCTCACAATCGATGACTCTA
>NZ_JAGXJG010000491.1:0-241 GCF_019091725.1 Cellulomonas sp. GbtcB1
GACCACCGTCGCCGCGCCCCACCTGACGTTCATCCCCGCGTGGACCGCCGTCCAGCTGAGGCACCCCGTGCGGGCGCGCCGCGGCCTGCCGAGGCCGCTGGCCGCCACGGGCGACCTCACCCTGGAGGGCGCCACGCCGGCCCGGGTCTCGGGCTGGCGGTCCGACGGGCGGGTGAACACGATCCCCGTCGAGGTCCCGGACCCGCAGATCGACCACGAGCTGCTCGACGGGCCGGCCGTG
>NZ_JAGXJG010000005.1:0-118582 GCF_019091725.1 Cellulomonas sp. GbtcB1
CCCCACTCCTCGTCGTGGTAGCGCTCGTAGAGCGGGTCGCCGTCGCCGAAGCAGCGGCGGTCCGCGGGGGCGGGGAGGGTGGCGGGGGCGGCGCTGCTCGGCATGCCCCCACTCTGCCCGCCCGGTGCGAGACCCGGTCGCCGCCCTCCCCCCCCCCCCCCGCGGGCCCCCGGCGGCCCCCCCCGCCCGCCCCGCGGGCACCGACCCGGCCGCGGACGCCGCTCCCGACGCTGCGGCGACGGCGCCTACCGGCACGGGCTCGCGCACCGCAGCCGGCGCAGCCGGCGCCGCGGCTCCCGCGGACGCACCCCGCTCGCCCGCCGACGCCCCGCCGGCCGTCCCGCCCGCCCGATCCGGGTCGCCGGCGGAGCCCGCGCCCGCCACCGAGCCGAGCACCGCGGCGGCGGCCACGTCCGCGGCGCGACCCGGCACGGCGACCACCGAGGACGGCGAGCCGGGCCCGGGCACCGCCGAGCAGCACTCGGCCGCATCCGCCGAGCCCACGCGCGCCGAGCCCGCACCCGCGGAGCCCACGACCGCGCCTGCTGACCCCGCGCCCGCCGAGCCCGCACCCCGGGACGACGAGCCCGACGCCGCGGACCTCGCCGTCGCAGGGATCACGGGCGTCGGCGAGCAGCCGGCCCGCACGGAGCCCGCGCGCGACGCCGCCGACGGGACGGCCACCACCGCCGTCGCTCCCGTGCGCCGCACCAGCTCCGTGTTCGGCCGCACGACGGCCCGCGGCGCCGCCGCCTCGGCCTCGAGCGCCGCCGCACCGGCTGCCTCCCCCGCCGCCGGGGGCGCCGCACCGGCCGCCGCGGCCCCCGCCGACGGCTGGACTCCTGCCGTCCCCGCCGCCGACGAGCCGCCCGTCTTCCCGTCGTTCGGCTCCGAGCCGACCCCGGCGACCGACGTGCCCGCCGACGCCCCCGCCGACCGCCCGGAGTGGGACCTGCCCTTCCCCGCCGAGGAGCGCACCGTTCCCGTGTCACAGCGGCGCATCGACCCGACCCGCTGGGTGCTCGGCGGCGTCGCGCTGGCCGTGATCGTCGGCGTCGTCATCGCCATCGGCAACGTGCTGTCGCCGTTCAGCTCGCCGGGCGACTCGGGCACCGAGGCCGCCCCCGCGCCGGCGACGTCGGCCCCGGCCGCCGAAGCGCCCGCGGAGGAGGAGGCACCCGCCGAGGAGCAGGCGCCCGCCGCCGCGCCGCCCGTCGTCGCCGCGGTCAACAGCATCGACCCGTCCGACGGGGACGGGGAGCACGAGGAGCTGGTCGGCCGCCTCACCGACGGCGACCCGGCGACCTCCTGGTACACCCACACCTACAACCGGCCCGACTACGCCGGGTTCAAGGACGCCGTCGGCCTCGTCATCACGCTGCAGGCCCCCGCGACCGTCACGGCGATCACGCTCGACGTCAACGGGTCCGGCGGCGCCGTGGAGGTCCGGTCGACCGACGCCGCGAACCCGACGGCGGGCGACGTCCTGGCCTCCGGCGCGCTCGCGCCGCAGACCGTCCTGACCCTCGCCCAGCCGACCGAGACGCAGAGCATCGTGCTCTGGTTCCCCTCGCTCGCGCAGACGCCCGACGGCCAGAACCGCATCGAGATCACCAACCTCGCGGTGTCCTGACCCCGCCTGACCAGGCAGCACCGCGGCGCGGAACATCCCGCGCCTAGGATCTGTTCTCCGCAGCGACAGCAGAGTTCCCCGACCTCGAGGAAGCACCGTGACCGAGACCCCCGTCCGCGACATCGTCATCGTCGGCTCCGGCCCCGCCGGGTACACCGCCGCGATCTACGCGGCGCGCGCGGGCCTGGCCCCCTACGTGGTGGCCGGGTCGGTGACCGCCGGCGGCGCCCTCATGAACACCACGGACGTCGAGAACTTCCCCGGGTTCCCCGACGGCATCCTGGGCCCCGACCTCATGGACAACCTGCAGAAGCAGGCCGAGCGGTTCGGCGCCGAGGTGCTCTGGGACGACGCCGTCGAGCTCGACCTCGCCGGCCCCGTGAAGACGATCGTGACCGGCGGCGGCGAGACCATCCGCGCCCGCGCCGTCATCCTCTCGACCGGCTCCGCGTACCGCGAGCTCGGCCTGGACGACGAGAAGCGGCTCTCCGGCCGCGGCGTCTCGTGGTGCGCGACCTGCGACGGGTTCTTCTTCCGCGACCAGGACATCATCGTGGTCGGCGGCGGCGACTCGGCCGTCGAGGAGGCCACCTTCCTCACCCGGTTCGGCAAGTCGGTGACGATCGTGCACCGTCGCGACGAGCTCCGGGCGTCGAAGATCATGGCCGACCGCGCCAAGAACGACCCCAAGATCCAGTTCGCGTGGAACTCCGAGGTCGTCGGCATCCACGGCGACGAGAAGGTCACCGGCGTCACCCTGCGCGACACCGTGACCGGCGAGACCCGCGAGCACGGCGCCACCGGCGTGTTCGTCGCGATCGGCCACGTTCCGCGCACCGAGCTCCTCGCGGGCCAGGTCGACCTGGACGAGAACGGCTACATCGTCGTCGAGGGCCGGTCCACCCGGACCAACCTGCCGGGCGTGTTCGCCGCGGGTGACGCGGTCGACCACACCTACCGTCAGGCGATCACCGCCGCCGGCTCGGGCTGCTCGGCCGCGCTCGACGCGCAGCACTACCTGGCCGCGCTCGGCGACGTGGACCCGGCCTCCCCGGCCGAGATCCCCGCCGCCGTCGAGCAGGCCGACGTCGACGCCGCGGACGCGTTGGACGCGCAGGGCGCCGACACCGCCTCGGCCGCGGCCGCCGCCGGGCACTGAGCCCCGGCGTGGCCGCCGCCCTCGCGGTGACCGCCGGCACCTTCGAGCAGGAGGTGCTGCGGTCCGAGCTGCCCGTGGTCGTCGACTTCTGGGCGGACTGGTGCGTGCCGTGCCGCATGGTGACTCCCGTGCTCGAGGAGCTCGCGGTCACCTACGCGGGGCGGCTCCGTTTCGTCGCCGTCGACACCGAGGCGGAGCAGGACCTGGCCGCCCGGTACAACGTCATCTCGATCCCGACGCTGTACGTCTTCCACCAGGGCGACCTGGTCCGGACGCTGGTCGGGGCGCGCGAGAAGCGGGCCTACGCGGCCGAGATGGACGCCGCGCTGGCGGAGATCGCCACCTGGTGACGGCGCCCCGCGCCGCTCGCTGACCCCCGGAGCCTCCCCGCCCGTCCGGACGGGGAGGCTTCGTGCGCGTCCGGCGCGCCCGCGGTGGACGGGGCGGGGGGTGCCGGGAGTGGCGTGGCACACTCGGGAGATGACCGCTCTCGAGCGGCCCGACGGCATGGCGTCGGGCCCCCACCCGACTCCGGCCGCCGGCACGCGGCTCGACCGCTGGCTCGGCTCGTACGCCGAGCGCACGCACGGCATGCGCGCCTCCGAGATCCGCGCGCTGTTCGCCGTCGCGAACCGCCCCGAGGTGGTGTCGCTCGCGGGCGGCATGCCGTACCTCGAGGGCCTCCCCCTGGACGTGATCGGCGACCTCGCCCAGCGCGTCGTCGCCACCCGCGGCACCACCGCCCTGCAGTACGGCTCCGGCCAGGGCGACGAGACGCTGCGGGAGCAGATCCTCGACGTGATGCGGCTCGAGGGCATCGAGGCGCACCCCGACGACGTCGTGGTGACGACCGGCTCGCAGCAGGCGCTCGACCTCGTGACCCGGCTGTTCGTCGACCCGGGCGACGTCGTCGTCGCGGAGGCCCCGTCGTACGTCGGCGCGCTCGGCGTGTTCCGCGCGTACCAGGCCGACGTCGTGCACGTGCCCCTCGACGCGGAGGGGCTGATCCCCGAGGCGCTGGAGACCACGCTCGCCGACCTCGCACGCCAGGGCCGCCGGGTCAAGTTCCTGTACACGGTGCCGAACTTCCACAACCCGGCCGGCGTGACCCTCTCGGCCGAGCGCCGGCCGCGGATCCTCGAGATCGCGGCGCGCTACGGCGTCCTCGTGCTCGAGGACAACCCGTACGGCCTGCTCGGCTTCGACCGCGAGCCGCTCCCGGCCATGCGCTCGATGAGCGACGAGGGCGTCATCTACCTCGGATCGTTCTCCAAGACGTTCGCCCCGGGCTACCGGGTCGGCTGGGCCGTCGCGCCGCACGCCGTCCGGGAGAAGCTCGTGCTGGCCTCGGAGTCGGCGATCCTGTCGCCCTCGAACGCCTCCCAGCTGGCCATCAGCGCCTACCTGGCGACCTGCGACTGGAGGGGCCAGGTCAAGGCCTTCCGCGAGCTGTACCGCGAGCGACGGGACGCGATGATCGGCGCCCTCGCCGAGCACCTGCCCGACGCCACGTGGACGGTCCCGGACGGCGGCTTCTACACCTGGGTCCGGCTGCCCGAGGGCCTGGACGCCAAGGCCATGCTGCCCCGCGCCGTCACCGCCCGCGTCGCCTACGTGCCCGGGACGGCGTTCTACTTCGACGGGCAGGGCACCGACCACATGCGGCTGTCGTTCTGCTTCCCGACCCCGGAGCGCATCCGGGAGGGCGTCCGCCGGCTGGCGGGCGTCGTCTCGGCCGAGAGCGAGCTCGTGTCGCTGTTCGGCACCGGCGGCGGCGCATCGCGCGGCGACGTGCAGTCCCCGGGCCCCGACCTGGCCTGACGCGGGGCGCGACCGGTCGCGGCCCGCGACCCGGTACGGTCGGGGCGGCGCCCGCTGCCCGCGCACCGGCACCACACCGCCCGTCCACGACCGGCCCCTGCGGCCGCACCAGGAGGACCCGAACCGTGCCGCACGACCCCGTCCCCGCCTCTCCGCGCGTCGTCGTCCTGGCGGGCGGCCTGTCGCACGAGCGGGACGTCTCGATCCGCTCGGGCCGGCGGGTGGCCGAGGCGCTGCGCACCGCCGGGGTCGACGTGTCCGTGCACGACGTCGACGCCGATCTGGTGCCCGCTCTCGCCGAGACCCGCCCGGACCTCGTGTGGCCGCTGCTGCACGGCGCGAGCGGCGAGGACGGCTCGGTGCGCGACGTCCTCGAGCTGCTGGACGTGCCGAGCCTCGGCACCGGCCCCCGTGCGAGCCGGGTCGCCTGGAGCAAGCCGATCGCCAAGACGACCGTCACCCGGGCGGGCATCGCGACGCCCGAGTTCGTCACGCTGCCCCAGAGCCTGTTCCGGGAGCTCGGCGCGGGCCGCGTCATGGACGCGGTGGTGGCGAAGCTGGGCCTGCCGCTCGTGGTGAAGCCCTCACGGGGCGGCTCCGCGCTCGGTGTGACCCTCGTCCGCACCGCCGAGGAGCTGCCCGGCGCGATGGTCGCCTGCTTCGCCTACGGCGACACCGCGCTGATCGAGCGCGCCGTCGAGGGCGTCGAGGTGGCCGTCGGCGTCGTCGAGCTGGACGGCTCCCCCGTCGCGCTGCCGGCCGTGGAGGTCGTCACCGACGGGCCCTACGACTACGACGCCCGGTACAACCCCGGCCGCACGGAGTACTTCGCCCCGGCCCGCCTCACCGACGACCTCGCGGCGCGGGCCGCCGAGGCCGCGGTGCTCGCGCACCAGGTGCTCGGCCTGCGGCACCTGTCCCGCACGGACCTCATCATCGACGCGGACGGGCAGCCGTGGTTCCTCGAGGTGAACGTCGCCCCGGGCATGACGGAGACGTCGCTGTTCCCGCAGGGCGCCGAGGCCGGCGGGCACCACCTGCCGACGCTGTACCGGCGGCTCGTCGAGGCGGGGCTGTCGGGCCGCTGAGGGCGCCCAGGCCCCGCAGGAGCCGCACGACGAGGCGCCGGCACCCCGGGGAGGGGTGCCGGCGCCTCGTGGCGTCAGCGGGGCGCTGAGCGGCGCTCGGACCGGCCGGGGCGCCCGCGTCGCGCCCGGCGGTCAGGAGCGCAGGATGCCCGGGTCGTCGGGCGCGAGGCTCGACAGGATGCGGTTGAGGTCCTGCACCGAGGCGAACTCCACCGTGAGCTTGCCCCGCTGCTTGCCGAGGTCGACCTTCACCCGGGTCTCGAAGCGGTCGGAGAGCCGGCTGGCGAGGTCGTCCAGCGCCTCGTTCCGCAGCCCGGCGCGCGGACGGCGCTGCTTGGGCTTCCCGCCCTCCGCCCCGAGCGCGACGATCTCCTCCACCGCCCGCACGGACAGCCCCTCGGCCACGATGCGCTGCGCGAGGCGCTCGATCGCCGCGCCGTCGCTCAGGCCCAGCAGCGCGCGGGCGTGGCCGGCGGACAGCACGCCCGCGGCGACCCGGCGCTGCACGAGCGGGGGCAGCCGGAGCAGGCGCAGCGTGTTGGAGATCTGCGGGCGGGAGCGGTGGATCCGCTGCGCCAGCTCGTCGTGCGTGCAGCCGAAGTCGTCCAGCAGCTGCTGGTACGCGGCCGCCTCCTCCAGCGGGTTGAGCTGGGACCGGTGCAGGTTCTCCAGCAGCGCGTCGCGCAGCAGGTCCCCGTCCTCGGTCTGCCGCACGATCGCGGGGATGGTCTCGAGGCCGGCCGCCTGGGTCGCGCGCCAGCGCCGCTCCCCCATGATGAGCTCGTAGCGGTCGTCGACGGCGCGCACCACGACGGGCTGCAGCACGCCGATCTCGCGGATGGATCCCACGAGCTCGTCCAGCGCGTCCTCGTCGAAGACCGATCGCGGCTGCCGCGGGTTCGGCCGGATGGCCGTCACCGGGAGGTCCGCGAAGGTCGCGCCGGGGACGGGGACGAGGTCGTCGACCTCGGCGGTGGGCGGCATCGGGGGCACGGGGACAGCGGCGGGGTCCGCCTCGACGGCGCGCTCGGCGGCCGTGCGGGCCCGGGCGCGCGTGGGCTGCCGCACCGTGAGCGACGGGACGCCCTTGCGGCCGTTGGACCGGGTGGTGGGGGCCGGGGGCGCCTCCGCTACGGGCGCATCGACCGTTGCGTGACCGTTCACGCTGGTCAGAGCGTCGGAGCGGCCGTCGCGAGCCCCGCTGCCGTCCGGCGTCGGCCGACCGTCGCGGTCGTCCGAGGTCGTGCGGTCCGGGAAGAAGACGTCGACGGGCCGGTCCCCCTCGCGGGGCTCCGCCCCGGTGGGGATGAGCGCTCCCAGGCCGCGCCCGAGACCTCGCCGCTTCTCGCTCACGCGTCCTCCTTCTTCCGGTCGGCCGTGGTGCCGCGCTCGGCGAGCTCGCGTGCCGCCTCCAGGTAGGCCAGCGCGCCGCTCGAGCCGGGATCGTACGTCAGGACGGTCTGCCCGTAGGACGGCGCCTCCGAGACGCGCACCGACCGGGGCACCGTCGTCCGGAGGGTCTTGTCGGGGAAGTGCTCCCGGACCTCCTGCGCCACCTGCTGCGCGAGGTTGGTCCGGCCGTCGTACATGGTGAGCAGGATCGTGGACACGTGCAGCCCGCGGTTCAGGTGCGCCTGGATCAGCTCGATCGATTTGAGGAGCTGGCTCAGACCCTCCAGCGCGTAGTACTCGCACTGGATCGGGATGAGCACCTCGTCGCCCACGACGAACGCGTTGACGGTGAGCAGGCCGAGGCTCGGCGGGCAGTCCACGAGCACGTAGTCGATCCGGGGCTCGCCCCGCCGGTCGCGCTCCTCCAGGTAGGCGTGCACCGCGTTCCGGAGGCGCGTCTCGCGCGCCACCATCGACACCAGCTCGATCTCCGCGCCGGAGAGGTCGATCGTCGCCGGGGCGCACCAGAGGTTCGGCACGTCAGGGCTGGGGTACACCGCCTCGGAGAGCGGCGTGCCGTCCACGAGGACGTCGTACACCGAGGTCACGCCGGCCCGGTGGTCCACCCCCAGGGCCGTCGACGCGTTGCCCTGCGGGTCGTTGTCGATGACCAGGACGTGCAGGCCGGACTGGGCCAGGGCCGCGGCGAGGTTCACCGTGGTGGTGGTCTTGCCCACGCCGCCCTTCTGGTTCGCGACCGTGATCACCCGGGTGCGGTCGGGCCGGGGGAAGGTGCGGCCCCGCAGCTCGATGCGGCGGCGCGCGTCCTGACGCAGCTCCGCCATCAGGGGCGTGTCCTCGTCCGCGGGCGGCAGGCTCTCGACGAGCGCCGCGCGCCGCCGCTCGTCCGGGTCCTCGATCTCCCAGCGGGTCGGGTTGGTCGTCACGCGCCCTGTCCCTTCGTCGAGCGGCGCGGTCGGCGCGACCGGCCCTCCGTTCCACGTGAAACACGCGCCGGCGGGGCCGCGGACGCGGTGCCGGTGCTCGTGCGGGTCACCACGACCACGCTCGTCGGTTCCAGACCAGGCAGCGTGGGCGCGACCTCGATGGCCGCGGGCCCCCCGCCGAACCGCTCCCCGACCTGGACGGCAGCCTCCGCCTCGTCCTGCGCGCGGCCGCCCTTGAGCGCGACGAGACGACCGCCGACCCTGAGGAGCGGCAGCGTCCAGGGGTACAGCTTGTCCAGGGCCGCGACGGCGCGGGCCGTGACGGCGTCCGCCTGCAGCGCGCCCACCTGGTCCTCCGCCCGTCCGCGGAGGACGCGCGCGTTCGGGAGGCCGAGGGTCTGGACGACCTCCGTCAGCCAGTCCGTGCGACGCTCCATGGGCTCCAGGAGCACGACCTCGGCGGCGGGCCGCATCGCGGCGACGACGATCCCCGGGAGGCCGGCACCGCTGCCGACGTCGACGATGGTCCCGGTCTCCGGGAGGAACGGCGCCACGGCAGCCGAGTTCACGAGGTGCCGCTCCCAGAGGCGCGCGACCTCCCGCGGTCCGACGAGGCCGCGGAGGACGCCCTGGTCGCGCAGCATCGCGTGGAACCCGTCGACGGCGGGCCAGGCCGCGCCGAAGTGTTCAGGCAGGCGGGGGTCGCCGTCCAACGGGTCGACGGGCGCGTCGGGGCGCTCGTCGTCGCGCGCGGGGGCGGACTCAGGCCGCACAGCACTCCCCTGGTCTCGGGATCGGGTGGTGCGCGGTGGCCTGTTCGGAACCGGTGCGCACGTGATGCGTCTACGGTACCGCGCGGGTCCGACGCACCCTGCGCTCGTGGAGGCCGTGGCGCGGTGCTGTTCCACGTGGAACGGGGATCGACGGACGCGGCACCGGCAGGGCCGGCCCTGTCCGCCTGCAGCCGGGCTGGGCGGCTACGCGGAGAAGCCTTCACACGGGCGAAGATCGGCATTCGCCGCGGGCCGCCCGAGCGCGATGACTGTGCGACGCGTCGTCCGACGGCGCTGACCCACGTAGGTCAGGCTGTTCCACGTGAAACGCGGAGCGACGGACCCGCCCCGCGGCACTCGTATTTGCCGGCAGGCATCAGGGGCGTCCGCTTTGCGGCCCGCCGTGTCCCCTGACCGGCCGCGATCAGTGCTGTTTCACGTGGAACGGTCAGAAGCACGGCGACTGACCACCGAGCCCGCGCCCGCGCCGCGGCCACGGTGACGACAACGGTGACGGTGACGGCGACGGCGACCGCGACAGGGACAGGGACTGGGACAGGGACGGCTGGTCGGCCACCGTCGCTCACCACACCAGATGGGGGCGTACCAATGCCGATCCGCTGTCCGATCCCTCTCAGACGTCACCGGGCAGGGGCGGCCGCTCCGAACAGTGTGCACCGAGCGGGACGAGCACCGACGGGCGGCCTCCCCCCGGCCCGACTCCCCACGCGGTCGCGAGCGAAGGGTCCACGTGAAACGCACCGTCGGTGCCGATGCCAGAGACACCGTGTCTGATGCCGGCAGCTCCCCTCGCGCCCGTCAGCCCGCTGAGCAGGCTCACCACCAGGCGTGGCAACCCGTGACCTGCCCGGGGAGAGTCGGGGTACGGACGCCGGGCTGAGGGACTCTCCCCCACCCACCGATGCGAAAGGTCCCTCTCCGCCCGCCCTGGCTCAGCAGTCCGGGGGGCCCGCGCCGTCAGCACACGCCAGCGGACGCAGGGGTCAGCAGGCGCAGGAGACCAGCAGCGCAGGACGAGCCCACCGAACGCACCGCTGGCGCAGCAGGCGCGGCACGGCCCGACGAACGCGGCACCCGCTGGCACGCGCAACACGGGCCAGCACGCGCGGCAAGGGCCACCAGAGACGGCGCCGGCTGACCTTCCGACGCGCCAGACCACACGCCGCGCCGTGGTCGTCGCTGATCCACGTGGAACAGCGGACCGGGCGGACCGGGCGGCGCTCGGTCCGGATGACGCCGACGGTCGCAGTCGGACCCGGTGCGACCTTGCTGGTCGCGGCGAGCCGGCTGACGGGACGCTCAGACCCCGCTCCGCGACCAGCCCGCCCGCACCGGGGCAACACCACCGTGGAGCTCCGCGCACCGGCGCGCACCTCTCGCTCGCGTGCTTTCCCGGCCCGCGACGACGTCTGCCCGCCGGGCGAGAGCCCGTACGCCGCCGCGTCGAGGGTCGGCCGACCGACCCGGACCCGGCCGGCGCTCTCGCGTCGGCGCGTGACGGTCACCGCGGGAGTCCCGATGCGGTACCGGTCGGTCCGCGGGGACGCCGGTCCGTCGGCGTGCGGCTGCCGACCGGCTTGCGGGAGGAGCTCGAGACTCGACCTCTGCGTCGTCCCGACGAGTAGCCGTTCCACGGCTGGAACGGGCGCGGGAATCGCGCCTGGGTTCGGAACGCGGGCGGGGCACGAGCCCTCGGTCCCCCGGAGAACCGAACTCCATCGGTCGAACGCGCGTTCCACGTGGAACACCATGGCGCGCAGCTCGCGCCCCTGCGCGTCCAGAACCAGAGGGTCGCCCCCGCATGGTCCTGCACCGCCGGGAGGTGCCCTCGAGCGGACCCACGCCGGCAGCGTGGGCACCTGGCGTCACCGCGAGAGCGCTGCGTCCGCCTCGCCCCGAAGACCGCCCGACCCCGAGCCAGCACGCCGAGCATCCGCGGCAGGGCAGTCGAGCGCCAACGCGACGCATCCGAGTGACCAGGGCGACCGACCGAGCCGAGCGACGACCTCGCCCGACGCCGAGGAGCCCGCCTGCACGGCAACGACACGCACGCCGCGCTGACGGGTCACACGCCACACCGCCTCGGCATCCTCGCCGCTCGCGCCGACGAACCGCCGCACGTCGCCGCCTGGCGCTGGCGGCTACCCGAGCACGATCGAGTCTCTGCGGCGTCATGTGGCAGCAACTGCCCGGCCGACCCGTGTCCGCCGTTCCTTTACCTACGAACGACTTCTCTCAGAGCCGCTGAGAGGCCTCTCCCGGGAAGCACGAGAGGCCGGTCCCCCTCGGGACCGGCCTCTCGTCGGCTCCTGCCGAACCGCGTCGCGAGCCTCAGCTCGCCGGCTTCACCACCACGTACCGCTCGGGCTCCACGCCCTCCGAGTCCGAGGTCAGCCCGGCGGCGGCGACGGCGTCGTGCACGACCTTCCGCTCGAACGGGTTCATCGGGTCGAGCGACACCGCGGCGCCGGACGACCGCACCTCCGCGATCGCCTCCTCGGCCACCTTGACGAGCTCGGTCTTGCGACCGGCCCGGTACCCGGCGACGTCGAGCATGAGCCGGCTGCGGTCGCCGGTCTTCGCCTGGACCGCGAGCCGGGTCAGCTCCTGCAGGGCGTCGAGCACCTCGCCGTCCTCGCCGACCAGCTTGCGGAGCGCACGCTCGGCGCCCGCCTCCGCGACGATCTCGACGGCGGCGCGGCCGTGGTCGACGTCGATGTCGATGTCGCCGTCGAGATCGGCGATGTCGAGCAGCTCCTCGAGGTAGTCCGCCGCGATCTCGCCCTCTTCCTCGAGGCGGGTCACGGCGCCGGCCTCACCGGCGGCGTCGGTGTGGGTCATGTGGGGCTCTCCTTGCTGGGAGGGTCGGGGTCGCGCCGGGGCGCGGAGGTCTCAGTCGTCGGTCGAGGTACCCGGCGAGGTGGAGCCGGGGCGGGTCTGCGCCGACCCGCCGGCGCCCTGGCCGGTGCCGCTCCGCTTCTTCTTGCCCGAGGACGCCTGGCTCGACCCGGCAGCACCGGCGGGCTTCCCGCCCGCCGCGGAGCCCGACCCGGACGCCTTCGGCGTCCCGCCCTTGCCCGCCGCGCCGGCAGCGGGATCGCCGGCCTTCGCCGCGCCGCCCGTCGCGCCCGACGTCGGGGCCGGGGCGCTGCCCGCCGCCGCACCCGGGGTGCCGGCGGGTCGCTGCTTCTTCGCGCGCGCCTTGCCCACGGGCTGCTGCCGCTGCCCGCCGACCGGCTTCTCCTCGATGGTGAGGGTGTCGGACTCCTCGATGGAGACGCCCTTGTGCGACGCCTTCTTCGCCTGGCGCGCCTTGAGCGCGGCCTCGGCCTGCGACCCCGGCGCCGGCATCTTCCGGATCGTGTAGAACTGCTGACCCATCGACCACAGGTTGGTGGTGGTCCAGTAGATGAGGACACCGATCGGGAAGTTCACGCCGGAGAAGGCGAAGATCAGCGGGAAGACGTACATGAGCATCTTCTGCTGCTGCGCCATCGGGCCCTCGAGGGCGGCCGGCGGCATGTTCTTCATGGTGAGCTGGCGCTGCGTCGTGAAGGTCGTGAGCGACATCGCGACGACGAGGATGATCGTCACCCAGCGGACGTTCGACGCCGCGGTGCCGAACTCGGCCGCGTTCATGAACGTCGCGGACAGCGGGGCGCCGAGGATCGTGGCGCTCTCCGCCTGGGCCGCGAGCTCCTGGGTGAGCGGTCCGAGGTTGGGCCGCGGGTAGTCGCCGGCCGCGAGCTGCGGCAGCGAGTTGAGCACCCGGAAGAGCGCGAAGAAGATCGGCGACTGGGCCAGGATCGGCAGGCAGGACGAGAACGGGTTCGTGCCGTGCTTGCGGTACAGCTCCATCGTCTCGCGGCTCATGGCCTCGCGGGACGCCGGATCGGTCTTGCCCTTGTACTTCGCCTGGATCTTCTTCATGTCCGGCGCGAGCATCTGCATGCCGCGGGACGCCTTGATCTGCTTGAAGAACAGCGGGATCAGGATGATCCGCATCACGATCACGAGGCCGACGATCGAGAAGCCCCACGCGGCGCCGCCGGCGGGGTCGAGGCCCAGCCACGTCAGCAGCGAGTGGAACTGGACCATGATCCAGGCGACAGCGACCATGATCGGGTACAGCAGGCCGTCGAACCAGCTCATCGGGGAACTCTCCAGGTGATCAGTGCGCGGAGGCGACCGCGCCGTGCGGGTGTCGACGGTGCGACCCCGCCGGTGGAACGTCGTCGACGCCGCCCGGGTTCCACGGGTTGCAGCGCAGGATGCGCCAGACGGCCAGCCGCGTGCCCCGGATCACGCCGTGCCGCTCGAGGGCGATCACGGCGTACGCGGAGCACGACGGGTAGAACCGGCACGTCGGCGGGGTGAGCGGGGACAGGAAGCGCTGGTACCCGCGGATCAGCAGGACGAGCACGCGGCGCGGCAGCCGCACCGCGGCGCGCACGGCCCGGGCGACGGCACCGCGCCCCTCCCGCTCGGCGGTCATCGGGACGCGCCCGGAGCGGGAGCGGCCCGCTCGGCTCGCCGCCGGGACGCGGTCCGCAGCGCCCCGTCGAGCTCGCGCCCGAGCGTCGCGTAGTCGGCCTCGGCGGCGGGTGCGAGCGCACGCACCACCAGGTCCGCGTCCGCCGGCAGGGTGCCGAGCCGCTCGGTGGCCAGGGCGCGCAGGCGCCGCTTGACCCGGTTCCGGGTCACGGCGTTGCCCACGCCCTTGGACACGACGAAACCGACCGCCGGACCAGGTCCGGGGTCGGTTCGCGTCACGAGGTGCACCACCAGCGTGCTCCGCCCGGCCCGCGCACCACCGCGCACGGCCCGCTCGAAGTCGGCGGACCGGCGCATCCGGTGCGCGGCGGGCAGCACCGCGTCGGGTGGGTCAGGCCGACAGCTCGGCGCGACCCTTGCGCCGGCGGGCGGCGAGGATCGCGCGGCCGGCACGCGTCCGCATGCGCAGACGGAAGCCGTGGGTCTTGGCGCGACGCCGGTTGTTCGGCTGGAAGGTCCGCTTGCTCACGATGGTCTCCAAGTACTTCGGTACATCGGCCGACGTCCGGCCAGGTCTCGGTGCCCGTTGCTCGACTGCTCCGGTACCCACGTCATCGGACGCGGCCGACGTCAGGGCACGCCAGCAGGAGCCATCTCAAGGCTGGTCAACGTTACGTCGCCCGCGCGCAGGGGTCAAACCGCGAGGCCCGCGGCCCGGGGCGGATCGGGTCATCCCTCTCCCGCGCGGTCGGGGCGGCTACTAGCATCGTCCCCCGACGCGTCCCGCAGCAACCCGGTCCCCACCCCGTGGACAGAGCCGGCCGGCCCTGTGGACAGCGCCGCACCCGGACCCCCGGTCGCGCCACGGCGAGCCCGAGATCCTGCGTGATCCACCGTCGCGCACAGGTGTGGACAAGTCTGTGGACACGTCACCGGGGCGTGCGACACTCGACCACGCGACTCACGACGGCAGCGAGGTACAGGTGTCAGGACAGGACGATCAGCTCACGCAGGTCTGGTCGGCCGCGATGGCGCAGCTCGAGGTGAGCCCCGACATCACGCCGCGCCAGCTCGCCTTCGTGCGCCTGGCCAAGCCGCTCGGCCTGCTCGACGGCACGATGCTGCTCGCGGTCGGCAACGACCTCACCAAGGACTACCTGGAGACCCGCGTCCGCCAGGAGGTCTCCGACGCGCTGGCGGCCGCGCTCGGCCGCGACGCCCGGTTCGCGATCACGGTCGACCCGTCGCTCGAGACCGGCGACGCCGGGCTCGCGACCGCCCCGCCGGCCCGCGGGCCGGAGTCCGGGGCCACCCCGGTCGTCGCGCACGCCGCCACCGGCCACCCGAGCACCGGGGACTCGGCTCAGGTCGAGCCGGCCCGCGCCGAGCCGTTCCGCCGCGAGCCCGCGGGCCCCACCCCGAGCGTGGAGCCCGCGCGGCTGAACCCGAAGTACCTGTTCGAGACCTTCGTCATCGGCTCGTCCAACCGGTTCGCGCACGCCGCGGCGGTCGCGGTCGCCGAGGCTCCGGCCAAGGCCTACAACCCGCTGTTCATCTACGGGGACTCCGGGCTGGGCAAGACCCACCTGCTGCACGCGATCGGCCACTACGCCCGGAACCTCTACCCCTCGGTGCGCGTGCGCTACGTGAACTCCGAGGAGTTCACCAACGACTTCATCAACTCCATCTCCGAGGGCAAGGCGGGCGCGTTCCAGCGCCGCTACCGCGAGGTGGACGTGCTCCTCATCGACGACATCCAGTTCCTGCAGGGCAAGGAGCAGACGATGGAGGAGTTCTTCCACACGTTCAACACCCTGCACAACGCCAACAAGCAGATCGTGCTGACGTCCGACCTGCCGCCCAAGCAGCTCAACGGCTTCGAGGACCGGATGCGCTCGAGGTTCGAGTGGGGCCTCATCACGGACGTCCAGCCGCCGGACCTCGAGACCCGCATCGCGATCCTGAGGAAGAAGTCGGCCAACGACAAGCTCCAGGCGCCGGACGACGTGCACGAGTACATCGCGTCGAAGATCTCGACCAACATCCGCGAGCTCGAGGGCGCGCTGATCCGGGTGACCGCGTTCGCGAACCTCAACCGGCAGCAGGTCGACCTGTCGCTGGCGGAGATCGTGCTCAAGGACCTGATCACCGACGACGACCAGGCCGACATCACCGCGACGGCCGTCATCGGCCAGACCGCGGCGTACTTCGGCCTGACCATCGAGGACCTGTGCGGCTCCTCGCGGTCCCGGGTGCTGGTGACGGCCCGGCAGATCGCCATGTACCTCTGCCGCGAGCTGACCGACCTGTCGCTGCCCAAGATCGGTCAGGCGTTCGGCGGCCGCGACCACACCACGGTCATGCACGCGAACCGCAAGATCCGCGAGCTGATGGCCGAGCGCCGCTCGATCTTCAACCAGGTCACCGAGCTGACCAACCGGATCAAGCAGGAGAGCCGCGGCTGAGCCCCGCCCCGGCACCCCGCAGCACCCCGCAGCACCCTTGACGACCCGCCCCGGCACCGGCCGGCGGCGGGTCGTCGTCGTCCCGTGCCCGCAGGGCGCAGGAATCAGGCCTGGGACGAATGTGCACACCTGTGGACACGTCTGTGGAAACCGGTGGACGACCCCCAGGATTCGTGTGGACGGATCCTGCGGTCACGGTGGACGGAGAAGGACGCCTGGAGCACTGTCCACGTCCGACGGCGTCGTCCCCAACCGGTCCACAACCGTCGTGCACACGCCGCTCGACACGCTGACCAGCACGAAGACCCGCAATCCCCAGAGTGCACAGAAGCGACGATGACGACGACCGATCCCTAGAAGAGAGATCCACAGCCCGTCAGTGCCCTGCCGGGCCGACCGAGCACCGACCGGACCGACCCTCGACCGGTCCGGAGACGGAGCCCAGGACGAGTTGGCTTGTGCACGACCTCCGAGGCCCGGAATCCTTCGTCCAGGGCCGTCGTGCGCAGGACCCACGGAGTCGTGCCCTCCGACGCGGCGGCACGGGCGCCGCTCTCGTGCCCTCCTGGCGAACGTTCCGGGCCGCTCGCAGCCGTCCACAACCCGTCCCGGCTTCGGTACCGGAGCCCTGGTCACTCGCGTAGTGTTCGGGGCGACCCCTGCCCTCCCACGGCCTGGGTCGTTCAGCACCGCACGGGATCCCCGCGATCCCCCAGACCGAGAGGGTGGGGCATGAAGTTCCGCGTCGAACGTGACGTCCTCGCAGAAGCCGTCACGTGGATCGCTCGCAGCCTGCCCACCCGCCCGCCGGTCCCGGTGCTCGCCGGCGTGCGCATCGAGGCCGAGGCCGACGGCACGCTCCGCCTGGCCTCCTTCGACTACGAGGTGTCGGCGCGCTCGGAGATCCCCGCGGACGTGAGCGAGCCCGGCACGGTGCTGGTGTCGGGTCGCCTGCTCGCGGAGATCTCCCGCGCGCTGCCGAACAAGCCGGTCGACGTGCAGCTCGACGGCACCAAGGTGTCGGTCACCTGCGGCGCGAGCCGGTTCACGCTGCTCACCATGCCGGTCGAGGACTACCCGCAGCTCCCGGCGATGCCCGCGCTCACGGGCACGGTGAACGGCGACGAGATGACCCGCGCCGTCGCCCAGGTGACGGTCGCCGCCAGCCGCGACGACACCCTCCCCCTGCTGACCGGCGTGCGTGTCGAGATCGAGGGCGAGAAGGTCACCCTGCTCGCGACCGACCGGTACCGCCTGGCGCTGCGCGAGCTCCGCTGGCACCCGTCCGACCCCGGGGTCTCCGAGGTCGCGCTGGTCCGCGCGCGCACGCTGTCGGACGCCGCCAAGTCGCTCGGTGCCTCCGGCTCGGTGAACGTCGGCCTCGCCACCGGCCAGGGCGTCGACCTCATCGGCTTCGAGGCCGGCGGCCGGCACACCACGTCGCTGCTCGTCGACGGCGACTACCCGGCCGTGCGCCGGCTGTTCCCGGACGAGTCGCCGATCCACGCGGTCGTGAACACCCAGCTGCTGGCGGACGCCGCCAAGCGCGTCGCGCTCGTCGCGGAGCGGAACACCCCGATCCGCCTGACGTTCACCGACGGCCAGGTCGTGCTCGACGCCGGCCAGGGCGACGACGCGCAGGCGTCCGAGGCGCTCGAGGCGACGCTGGTCGGCGAGGACATCGCCGTCGCGTTCAACCCCCAGTTCCTGCTCGACGGCCTGGGCGCCCTGACGACGTCGTTCGTGCGGCTGTCGTTCACGCACCCGAACAAGCCGGTCGAGTTCACCGGCCAGGAGTCGCTCGAGGGCGAGGACCTCAAGGAGTACCGCTACCTGCTGGTCCCCATCCGCTTCGCGTCCTGACGCGAGGGCGCGCCCGGTCACGGCCGGGCGCGCACCGGGTGTGACCTGCGAGACGAGCCCACCGGTCGTCAGCACCCTCGTCGCCGCAGGAGAATGGCGGGCGACAAGGACGCCGCGGGACGCGAAGCCGTCCCGGCGGCGGTCGGGCGAGGAGAGGTGGAGCGATGCGGATCGGCCTGGTGGGTCTGGGCAGGATGGGCGCGAACATGCGCGACCGGATGCGGAACGCGGGGATCGAGGTCACCGGCTACGACCGGAACCCCGAGGTCTCCGACGTCGCGTCGCTGGCCGAGCTCGTCGAGGCGCTGCCCGCCGGCGAGCGCGTCGTGTGGGTCATGGTTCCGGCCGGCGCCGTCACGCACTCCGTGATCGAGGAGCTCGGCGGCCTGCTGGCCGAGGGCGACCTGGTCATCGACGGCGGCAACTCGTACTTCGGCGACGACAAGGGTCACGCCGAGCAGCTGGGCGCGAAGGGCGTGCACTTCGTCGACGTCGGCGTCTCCGGCGGCGTCTGGGGCCTGGCCAACGGCTACGGCCTCATGGTCGGCGGCGACGCCGCGCAGGTCGAGCGGGTCATGCCGGTGTTCGACGCGCTGCGCCCCGAGGGCCCCCGCGAGGAGGGCTTCGTGCACGCGGGCGCCGTCGGCGCCGGGCACTACGCCAAGATGGTGCACAACGGCATCGAGTACGGCCTCATGCAGGCGTACGCCGAGGGCTACGAGCTGCTCGCCGCCAAGGACATCGTCACCGACGTCGCCGGCACCATGAAGGCCTGGCAGCGCGGCACGGTCGTCCGCTCCTGGCTGCTCGAGCTGCTGGTCAAGGCGCTCGAGGAGGACCAGGCGTTCGAGGCGATCGACGACTGGGTCGCCGACTCGGGCGAGGGCCGCTGGACCGTGGACGAGGCGATCGAGGCCGCCGTCCCGCTGCCCGTCATCACGGCCGCGCTGTTCGCCCGGTTCCAGTCCCGCCAGGAGCAGTCCCCCGCGATGAAGGCGGTCGCGGCGCTGCGCCAGCAGTTCGGCGGCCACGCGGTGAAGGCCGCGGGCGCCCCCATCTCCGGCGACGCCCCGTCCGGCGTGCGCTCGGAGGGCTGACGCCCCGCCGATGTACGTCTCGCACCTGTCCCTGACGGACTTCCGGTCGTACCACCAGGTCGACCTCACCTTCGAGCCCGGGATCACCGCGCTCGTCGGGCCGAACGGGCAGGGCAAGACCAACCTCGTCGAGGCGATCGGCTACGTCTCGACGTTCTCCAGCCACCGCGTGCCGACCGACGCCCCGCTCGTGCGAGCCGGGGCGTCGGCGGCCGTGGTGCGCTCGCGCATCGTGCGCGCGCAGGACGACGGCTCGGAGCGCGCGCTCGTCATCGAGGCGCAGCTCGGCTCCGGCCGGTCGAACCGCGTGAAGCTCAACGGCGCCCCGTCCCGGGCCCGCGACGTGGTGGGTGCCCTGCGCTCGGTGCTGTTCGCGCCCGAGGACCTGGCGCTCGTCAAGGGCGACCCGGACGGGCGCCGGCGGTTCGTCGACGAGCTGGCGGTGCAGGTGACGCCCCGGCTCGCGGGCGTGTTCTCCGAGTACGACCGGGTCGTGAAGCAGCGCACCGCCCTGCTGAAGTCCGCGGCCGGGTTCCGGGGGTCCCGGTCGAACCTCGACCTCAGCACCCTCGACGTCTGGGACGCCAAGCTCGCGGAGCTCGGCGCGCACGTCATCGTCGCCCGGCAGGCCGTGGTCGCCGCGCTCGACCCCTACGTCGAGGACGCGTACGAGCGGGTCAGCGACGGCCAGGGTGCCGCGCAGGTCGGCTACCGGTCCTCGCTCGCCGCGGCGCTGGCCGGGGCGGACGCCGACCGCGACACGCTGCCGCCCGTCGCCGGGCCCGCCCAGCCCGGGGCCGACTCCGCCACGCCCGCCCGCGCCGTCGAGGCCCAGATGCTCGAGGCGCTGGCCCGGGTCCGGCCCAAGGAGCTCGAGCGCGGGGTCTGCCTGGTCGGCCCGCACCGCGACGACCTGGTGCTCACGCTCGGGGACCTGCCCGCCAAGGGGTACGCAAGCCACGGCGAGTCCTGGTCCGTCGCCCTGGCCCTGCGGCTCGCGTCCTACGAGCTGCTGACGAACGGCCCGCGGCCCGGCACGACCGAGGACGCCGCGCAGCTGTGGGTCGCGGACTCCGGGCCGGACGGCGAGCCCGTGCTCATGCTGGACGACGTGTTCGCCGAGCTCGACGCGAAGCGGCGCGAGCGGCTGGCCGAGATGGTGGCCGGCGCGCGGCAGGTGTTCGTCACGGCGGCGGTCCCGGGCGACGTGCCCGAGCGGCTGGCCGGCTCGCGCTACGACGTGGTGGCGTCGGAGGTCGCCCGTGTCGCCTGACGACGTGCCCTTCCCCGGGGGCGCCGAGGCCGCCGACCGCGGTCCCGCGACGGCCCCGGACGCGGACGACGCCCCGACGTTCGACCCCGCCGTCCCGGTCTCCGAGCAGCTCGAGGTGACGCCGGCCGCCCAGATGGCCCGGCTCTCGCTGGCCCGGTTCCGCTCGGTGGCCCGGTCGAAGGGCTACCGCCCGGGCCAGGCGCCCCGCGCGCGGTCGCCGCTCTCCCCCGCGGAGCTCGGCGGCGCCGGCGTGCACCCGCGCGACCCGCTGACCGTGTCCGCGACGATGGCCTCGCTGTTCCGGGACCGCGGCTGGGTGCAGGAGGTGTCGGTCGGCGGCGTCGTCGGTCGGTGGCGCGAGGTCGTCGGGGACCAGATCGCCGACCACTGCACGCCGGAGACCTTCACCGAGGGGGTGCTGGTGGTCCGGACCGACTCCTCGGCGTGGGCGCAGCAGCTCAAGATGCTGGCCCCGCAGCTCGTCCGGCGGATGGCCGAGGACGTCGGCGAGGGCGTCGTGAAGGACGTGCGGGTGCTCGGCCCGCAGGGGCCGGGCTTCGGCAAGGGTCGCCGCTCCGTGAAGGGCCGCGGGCCCCGGGACACCTGGGGCTGACCGGACGGCGCTCTCCCCCGCGCCACGACGCGGCGGAGCGCGTCCACAGGCAAGGCGGTTCGCAGGGGTTTCCGGCCCGGGGCCGGGTACACTGGGAATCGACATCTCTGGCGCGTCTGCGCCGGTCCAGGACGCACGATCTCCGTCGTCGTGGAGTGATCCGCCCTCCCGCGCGGAGGACGGCCGCCTCCGCCGCGTGTGAGAACTGAGGAGCACCACCGCCCGTGGCTGACCAGAGCCCCTCCACCGGACCTGATTCCTCCGCACCCGGGGGGACGGTGAACGGGACTCCCGCCTACGACGCGTCCGCGATCACCGTGCTCGAGGGCCTCGAGGCGGTCCGCAAGCGTCCCGGCATGTACATCGGCTCCACCGGCGAGCGCGGCCTGCACCACCTGGTCTACGAGGTCGTCGACAACTCCGTGGACGAGGCCCTCGCCGGTTACTGCGACCACATCGAGGTCACGCTGCTCGCCGACGGCGGCGTCCGCGTCGTCGACAACGGCCGCGGCATCCCCGTCGCGATCCACCCCACCGAGGGCCGGCCGACGGTCGAGGTCGTCATGACGATCCTGCACGCCGGCGGCAAGTTCGGCGGCGGCGGCTACGCCGTGTCGGGCGGCCTGCACGGCGTCGGCATCTCCGTGGTGAACGCCCTGTCCACCAAGGTGCAGACCGTCGTCAAGCGCGACGGCTACACCTGGGAGCAGGACTTCGCGGACGGCGGCAAGCCGAACGGCGAGCTCCGCAAGGGCGAGGCCACCGAGGAGACCGGCACGTCGCAGACGTTCTGGGCCGACCCCAGCATCTTCGAGACCGTGGAGTACGACTTCGAGACGCTGCGCTCCCGGTTCCAGCAGATGGCGTTCCTCAACAAGGGCCTGCAGATCTCGCTGACCGACGAGCGCCCGCAGCACGGTGACACCGAGGACGAGGTGGCCGGCGCGGCGGACACGGACACGGAGCCGTCGATCGCGGCCCGCACCGTCACCTACAAGTACGACGGCGGCCTGGTCGACTACGTGAAGCACCTGAACTCGGCGAAGAAGGTCGACCTGGTGCACCCCGAGGTCATCGACTTCGAGGCCGAGGACACCGAGCGCAAGATCTCCGTCGAGGTCGCGATGCAGTGGACCAGCGCCTACTCCGAGTCGGTGCACACCTACGCGAACACCATCTCCACCACCGAGGGCGGCACGCACGAGGAGGGCTTCCGCGCGGCGATGACCTCGCTGGTCAACCGCTACGCGCGCGACAAGGGCATCCTCAAGGAGAAGGACGACAACCTCACGGGCGACGACATCCGCGAGGGCCTCACCGCCGTCGTGTCGATCAAGCTCGGCGAGCCGCAGTTCGAGGGCCAGACCAAGACCAAGCTGGGCAACACGGAGGCCAAGACCTTCGTGCAGCGCGTGGTCAACGAGCAGTTCGGCGACTGGCTGGACTCGCACCCGAACGAGGCCAAGGACGTCATCCGCAAGGCCATCCAGGCGTCCCAGGCGCGGCTCGCCGCGCGCAAGGCCCGCGAGGCCACCCGCCGCAAGGGCCTGCTCGAGTCCAACTCGATGCCCGGGAAGCTCAAGGACTGCCAGTCCAACAACCCGGCCGAGTGCGAGATCTTCATCGTCGAGGGCGACTCCGCCGGCGGCTCCGCCGTCCGCGGCCGCAACCCGCAGACCCAGGCGATCCTCCCGCTGCGCGGCAAGATCCTCAACGTCGAGCGGGCGCGCCTCGACCGCGCGCTCGGCAACGCCGAGGTCCAGGCCCTGATCACCGCGTTCGGCACCGGCATCGGCGAGGACTTCGACCTGTCCAAGCTGCGGTACCACAAGATCGTCCTCATGGCCGACGCCGACGTCGACGGCCAGCACATCCGGACGCTGCTGCTCACGCTGCTCTACCGGTACATGCCGGAGCTGATCCTCAAGGGCCACGTCTACATGGCGCAGCCCCCGCTGTTCCGCATCAAGTGGTCGAACGCGCCGCACGACTACGTGTACTCGGACCGCGAGCGGGACGCCGTGCTCGCCGACGGCCAGGCCAACGGCAAGCGGATCCCGAAGGACAACGGCATCCAGCGGTACAAGGGTCTCGGCGAGATGGACTACTCGGAGCTCTGGGAGACCACCATGGCGCCGGAGCACCGGACGCTGCTGCAGGTCACGCTCGACGAGGCGGCCGCGGCGGACGAGATCTTCTCGGTGCTCATGGGCGAAGACGTCGAGTCCCGCCGCTCGTTCATCCAGCGCAACGCGCGCGACGTGCGGTTCCTGGACATCTGACCGCGCCCTGACCCTCCGCACGACCCCGGCGCACGCCGCGCGCCGGGTCCGTCCCACCGAAGGACCCTGACCTGTGACTGAGCTGACCGGCGACAACATCGAGCACGGCCGCATCGACCAGGTGGACCTGCAGCTCGAGATGCAGCGGTCCTACCTGGACTACGCGATGGCCGTCATCGTGGGCCGCGCGCTCCCGGACGTCCGCGACGGCCTCAAGCCGGTGCACCGCCGCGTCCTCTACGCGATGTACGACGGCGGCTACCGGCCCGACCGGCAGTTCTCCAAGTGCTCGCGCGTCGTCGGCGACGTCATGGGCAAGTACCACCCGCACGGCGACACGGCGATCTACGACGCCCTGGTCCGCCTGGTGCAGGACTGGTCGCTGCGGTACCCGCTGGTCGCCGGCCAGGGGAACTTCGGCTCCCCCGGCGACGACCCGGCCGCCGCCCCGCGGTACACCGAGTGCAAGATGGCGCCGCTGGCCATGGAGATGGTCCGGGACATCGACGAGGACACCGTCGACTTCCAGGACAACTACGACGGCCGCACCCAGGAGCCGTCGATCCTGCCCTCGCGGTTCCCGAACCTGCTGGTCAACGGCTCCGCCGGCATCGCGGTCGGCATGGCGACCAACATCCCGCCGCACAACCTGCGCGAGGTCGCCGAGGGCGTCCGCTGGCACCTCGACAACCCCGAGGCGTCCAAGGAGGAGCTGCTCGCCGCGCTGCTCACCCGCGTGAAGGGCCCCGACTTCCCCACCGGCGCCACGATCCTCGGTCACCGGGGCATCGAGGAGGCGTACCGGACGGGCCGCGGCTCGATCACGATGCGCGCCGTCGTCGAGGTCGAGGAGATCCAGGGCCGGATCTGCCTCGTCGTCACCGAGCTGCCCTACCAGGTCAACCCGGACACCCTGGCCAAGAAGATCGCCGACCTGGTGCGCGAGAACCGCGTCCAGGGCATCGCGGACATCCGCGACGAGACCTCCGGCCGCACCGGCCAGCGCCTGGTCATCGTGCTCAAGCGCGACGCCGTCGCCAAGGTCGTGCTGAACAACCTGTACAAGCACACCCAGCTGCAGGACACGTTCGGCGCCAACATGCTCGCGCTGGTGGACGGCGTGCCCCGCACGCTCAGCCTGGACGCGTTCATCCGGCACTGGACGACCCACCAGCTCGACGTCATCGTCCGGCGGACGAACTTCCGGCTGCGCAAGGCCGAGGAGCAGATCCACATCTACCGCGGCTACCTCAAGGCGCTGGACGCGCTCGACGAGGTCATCGCGCTCATCCGCCGCTCCCCCGACGCCGACGAGGCGCGCTCGGGCCTGATGGCACTCCTGGACATCGACGAGGTCCAGGCCAACGCGATCCTCACCCTGCAGCTCCGCCGTCTGGCCGCCCTCGAGCGCCAGCGCATCCTCGACGAGTACGCCAAGCTCGAGCAGGAGATCCTCGGCTACCGGGCGATCCTCGAGTCCCCCGAGCGCCAGCGCGGGATCGTGCGCGAGGAGATGGACGAGATCGTCGACAAGTACGGCGACGAGCGCCGCACGACGATCCTGCCCTTCGACGGCGAGGTGTCGGTCGAGGACCTCATCGCCGAGGAGGAGATGGTCGTCACCATCACCCGCGGCGGCTACGCCAAGCGGACCCGCTCGGACAACTACCGGGCCCAGCGCCGCGGCGGCAAGGGCGTGCGCGGCGCGCAGCTGCGCGAGGACGACATCGTCGACCACTTCTTCGTGACGACGACGCACCACTGGCTGCTGTTCTTCACGAACCTCGGCCGCGTCTACCGGGCCAAGGCGTACGAGCTCCCCGAGGGCGGCCGCGACGCCAAGGGCCAGCACGTCGCCAACCTGCTCGCGTTCCAGCCGGGCGAGAAGATCGCCCAGGTCCTGGACCTGCGCGACTACGAGCAGGCCGAGTTCCTGGTCCTCGCGACCAAGCGCGGCCTGGTCAAGAAGACCCGGCTGGCGGAGTACGACTCCAACCGCTCCGGCGGCGTCATCGCGATCAACCTGCGCGAGGACGAGGACGGCCTGCCCGACGAGCTGGTGTCGGCGCGGATCGTGGACTCGGTCAACGACCTGATCCTGGTGTCCCGCAAGGGCCAGTCGCTGCGGTTCACCGCGACGGACGAGGCGCTGCGGCCGATGGGCCGGGCCACGTCCGGCGTCACCGGCATGAAGTTCCGCGCCGACGACGAGCTGCTCGCGATGGACGTCGTCCGCGAGGAGGCGTTCCTGTTCACGGTGACCCAGGGCGGCATCGCCAAGCGCACCGCGCTCACCGTGGAGAACTACCGGGTCCAGGGCCGCGGCGGCCTCGGCATCAAGGTCGCCAACCTCCCCGAGGCGAACGGCGACCTGGTCGGTGCGCTGGTCACGGACGCGGACGACGAGGTGCTGGTCATCATGGAGCGCGGCAAGATCGTCCGCTCCGCGACCTCCGAGGTGAACGCCACGGGCCGCACGACCCAGGGCGTGATCTTCGCCAAGCCCGACAACGGGGACCGGATCATCGCGGTCGCGCGGAACATCGAGCGTCACCTCGGTGACGAGGCGGGTACCGTGGGTGAGTCGGGCGAGCCGGACGTGACCACGTCCGCGGCCCTCGAGGACACCAGCGCCACCACAGCTCCGGACGCCCCGGTGGCTGACGAGACCTCCGAGGAGGACGCGTGACCGACACGCCTCCGTCGATCCCGCCCCGCAAGGGCGACGCCGGCGACAAGCCGACCGGCCGCACCGCCACCGAGCAGGCCGAGCGCGCCACCGCGCCGGCCGCGAAGAAGGCGCCGGCCGCGGCCTCCCCCGCGGCCAAGGGCCCGGCGACCAAGGCCACGCCGGCCGCCACCCAGGGCGGGTCCGGGCGCACGTCCGCCGCCGCGGCGACGACCACCACGCAGGAGCCGGTCCGGCCGGCTGCGGCCGCGGGCGGGTCGTCGACCTCCGGCGCGGCGGCAGGTGCCGCGGGTGCCTCTGCGGGTGCCTCCGCCCCCAAGCCCGGGGCGGGCAAGGCCGGCGCCACCGCGGCGCGGCCCTCCGGGACCTCCGCGCTCGGCGGCTCCGGCCCGCGCCGGGTGCGGCTCGCGGTCTCGCGCGTCGACCCGTGGTCGGTCATGAAGCTGTCGTTCCTCATGTCCGTCGCGATCGGCATCATGATCGTCGTCGCGACCGCCGTCGTGTGGATCACGCTCGACTCGCTGCACGTCTTCGCGACGATCAACGACCTCGTCACCGAGATCCTCGCCGACTCGAACATCGACCTCATGCAGTACGTCGAGTTCGACCGCGTGCTCTCGATCGCCACGCTGGTCGCGGTCGTGGACATCTTCCTCATCACGGCGCTCGCCACCATCGGCGCGTTCCTGTACAACATCACCGCCGCGCTGGTCGGTGGCGTGCACGTCACGATGACGGACGAGTGAACCCCGGTTTGGGCGGGACGCCCCGGCTGGGGTAGTCTCGTCCGGCACGCCAGCACGCTGGCGTGCGGAGGGCCTATAGCTCAGACGGTTAGAGCGCTTCCCTGATAAGGAAGAGGTCAGAGGTTCAAGTCCTCTTAGGCCCACTCCCGAAGCCCCGTGGAGGAATCCATGAAGAAGCTGCTGCTCCTCGCGGCGGTCGCCGCCGCGGGCTACGTCCTCTGGACGCGGTACGCCGCCGAGCGCGACGACCGCGACCTGTGGGCCGAGGTCACCGACTCGGTCGAGTAGACCTCCGCTCCTCTCCGCCGCCGCCTGCCGCGGCCGGAAACCGGCCGTCCCGCCCGCGGGCGGGACCGCGCGGGGCCATGGCGCAATTGGTAGCGCACCTGCTTTGCAAGCAGGGGGTTAGGGGTTCGAGTCCCCTTGGCTCCACCACGCACGTCAGCGGCCCGGCACCCCCGAGGGGTGCCGGGCCGCTCTGGCGTCCTCGGGGCCGTTCAGGCGCCCGTGGAGCCCTCGTCGGTGCCCTCGGCGGCCGTGTCCGGCTTCTTCGGCGCCGCGCGGCGCGGAGTCGCCTTCTTGGCCGCCTCGGTGACCTTCTCGGTGGCGTCGGCGACGCGCTCCTCGGCCGCCTCGCGGACCTCCGCGACGCGCTCGGCGGCCTTGTGGGTCGCCTCGCGACCGCGGGCCACGGCCTCGCCGGCGGCCTGGCCGACCGCGTCCGCCGCGTCGCCCGCGCGGGCGCGCAGCTGGTCGGCGGCGGGGGCCTCGGGCTCCCACGGCTCGGCCCACGGGTCGGTCGTCGTGCGCGAGCGGGTCCACGCGAACACCGCGGCACCGGCGCCGAGGATCGTGGCGAACAGGAAGAAGCGCTTGGCACCCTTGTGCTGCTTCTTCTCGGCCGCCTTCGCCGCGGCGGCGGCAGCGGCGGCCGCCTTCGCGGCCTGCTTCTTCGCCTTGCCCGAGCCGGTCTCGACGACCTGCTCGACCGTGGCGCCGGCGCGCTCGGCCGCCTCGTTCACGGCCTGGACGAGCTTGGGCAGCAGGTCGTCGACGAGCTTGTCGTGCGCCGTGTCGATGACGGGGCTCGCCTTGACGGCGGCCTTCTCCACGCGCGGGGCCGCGGCCTTGACGCTCTCCTTGTACAGGTGGTCGATCCGCGGGATCAGCCACTCGACGGCCGCCTCCACGCGGGGCTGCGTCCACTCGATGGCGTGTCCGGCGGCGCCCTTGGCGGCGACCGCCGCCTCGCCCGCCTGCACCTTCGCGGTGGCGGCGAGCTTGCCGGCGCCGTCCGCGGCCTTGCTGCCCGCGTCCGCGAGGGCGGCGCCGACGTCGGCGGCCTGGCCCTTCAGGCGCTCGGACGTCAGGTGGTCGGTGACGGTCTCGATCTTGCTCCGTCGGGTCAGGAAGGCCATGTCCACACTCTCCTGCTCGGGCTGGTCAGGTGGCTCCCCACTCTGCCACCGTCCGGCCTCCCGCGCAGGTGGCAGCGCTGTGTTCGTCCGGGGAGAACACCGGTTCCTCACCCGGCCGACCCACACGTCCGCGTGACAGGATGGCGGGCATGCACGCGACCCTGCACACGAACCGTGGCGACATCCGCCTGGAGCTCTTCGAGAACCACGCCCCGAAGACCGTGGAGAACTTCCGCGGCCTCGCGACCGGTGAGAAGGAGTGGACCGACCCGGCGACGGGCGAGCCGCGCACCGGCTCCCCGCTGTACGACGGCGTCATCTTCCACCGCGTCATCGACGGCTTCATGATCCAGGGCGGCGACCCGCTCGGGCGTGGGACCGGCGGCCCCGGCTACACCTTCGACGACGAGATCCACCCCGAGCTGCGGTTCTCCGAGCCGTACCTGCTCGCGATGGCCAACGCCGGCCTCCGCCGCGACCCGATCACGGGCCAGGTGGGCGGCACGAACGGCTCGCAGTTCTTCATCACCGTGACCGAGACGCCGCACCTCAACGGCAAGCACACGATCTTCGGCAAGGTCGTCGACGCGGAGAGCCGCGCCGTCGTGGACGCGATCGCCACCACCCGCACCCGCCCGGGCGACCGCCCGGTCGAGGACGTGGTGATCGAGTCGGTCTCGTTCGAGTCCTGACGCCTCGATGACCCAACCGCAGCCGGGCCCTGCGCCCACACCCCCGCCCGTCTGCCCGCGGCACCCCGACCGCATCGCGTACGTGCGGTGCCAGCGGTGCGGCCGGCCGACCTGCCCGGAGTGCCAGCGCCCGGCTGCGGTGGGCATCCAGTGCGTCGACTGCGTGCGCGACGCGCAGCGCCAGCAGCGGCCGGCGCGGACCGCGTTCGGCGGCCGCGTCACCGGCGGGCGCCCCGTCGTCACGCTCACGCTGATCGGGCTGTGCGTCGTGAGCTACGTGCTCCAGCTCACGAGCGACACCTGGACCCGGGACCTCGCGTTCGCGCCGTTCATCGGCGAGGCCGAGCCGTGGCGGTTCCTCACGGCCGCGTTCCTGCACTCGACCGGCAACATCGCGCACATCGCGTTCAACATGATCGCGCTGTGGTCGGTCGGCCCGTTCCTCGAGGCCTCGCTGGGCCGGTGGCGCTTCCTCGCGCTCTACCTGCTGAGCGCCGTCGGCGGCTCGGTGATGGTGCTGCTGCTGGCCTCGCCGGTCGAGCTGTCCTGGGTGACCGGCGTCGTCGGCGCGTCGGGGGCCGTGTTCGGCCTGTTCGGGGCGGTCCTGGTCGTCCTGCGCCGCGTGGGGCGGTCCGCGGGCGGCATCGTCGCCGTCATCGCCATCAACGCCGTGCTCGGCTTCGTCCTGCCGGGCGTGGCCTGGCAGGCGCACCTCGGCGGCCTGCTCGTGGGCGCCGCGCTCGGCGCGGCCTTCGCCTACGCCCCGCGGGAGCGGCGGACGCTCGTCGCGGTCGGGTCGTGCGCCGCGGTCGCCGTCCTGCTGGTCGGTGCCGCCGTGGTCACCTACGCGGGGGTCTGAGACCGATCCCCAACGATGCTCACAGGTGTGGAATTACACCGGTGTAGTTATCCACAGGGTTGTGCACCGCTGGGGACAGGGCCGCCGATCGCGCCGATCTGCCGCGGATTCACCGGGGGACGGGCTGGGGACAACCGGGCCGTGCCTGGGGACAGCGGTCGGGGACAGCGCCGCGGGGCGCAAGCCGACATCCGGTCGGCGGGCGCGCGCACCGGTGCCGGGCCGGGCGACGTCACCGTCCGCCCGGCCGCGGCCGGGCGGTCACTTCCAGCGGGTGGCCATCCCGAGGCCGACCAGCGCGAACGCGAAGCCGATCGCGAGGTTCCACGACCCGATCCCGGGGATCGGGAAGTCGAAGTTCGTCAGGTAGGTGACGACGATCCACACCAGGCCGACGAGGAGCAGGCCGCCGAGCACGGGCACGAACCACGGCGGGTTGACCGTGGGGCCGGACGAGCGCTCGGTGGGCGCGGTGTAGTGCGACTTCTGCCGCGTCCTGGACTTGGGCACGGGATGCTCCTGACGTCGACCGTCTAGCTCGGCGGATCCGGCCCGCGCCGCGCTGCGGACGCGCGCACGGAGCCGCGTGGACGTGGCCTAGCGTAGTGGCGGAGAACCGAGGGGGATGAGCGTGCCCGAGCAGCACCCTGAGCGTCGGGCCCACGGGGTCCACGCGGCGCCGGCAGCGCCGGACGACCCGGGCGCGCCCGGGGGACCGTCCGCCCCGCCCGACGCGCCCTCCGGAGCCTCGTCGCCCACCCAGCCGTCGGCCCGGCTGCGCGCCGCGCGCGAGCACGCCCAGCACCGCATCCAGCGGCACCGCCGGGGTCGCGCGCTGCGCGGCACGCTGTCGATCGGCCTGGTCATGGCCCTGGCGGGCGCGCTGTTCACCGCGAACGCCCGGCTCGCCAGCGGGACCGACACCCGGCAGCCGCAGGACCTGGCCGGGCTGCAGGCCAACGAGGACGTCCGCCGGGAGCGGCTGGCCGACCAGGTGGCCGCGCTGCGGTCCGAGGTCGACGCGCTCACGCAGACCCAGACCGACTCGGTGGGCCTGGAGTGGCAGTCGGCGGGGGAGGCGTTCGACATCGCCTCCGGCAAGGTGGCGGTGACGGGGACGGGCATCACCGTGAGCCTCGACGACGCCCCCGCGGACGGGCCGCGTCCCGCCGGAGCCGGTCCCGACGACCTCGTCGTGCACCAGCAGGACCTCCAGGCGGTCATCAACGCCCTGTGGGCCGGGGGAGCGGAGGCGATGGCCCTCATGGACCAGCGCGTCATCTCCACCAGCGCGTTCCAGTGCATCGGCAACGTGCTGTCGCTCCAGGGTCGCCGGTACTCGCCCCCGTACGTCGTCACCGCCGTGGGCGACCCCGAGGAGCTGCTCGACGCGCTCGCCGGGGACCCCGCCGTCCGCGCCTACCGGTCCTGGGTGGACGCCGTCGGGCTCGGGTACCAGGTCACCCGCCCCGAGCAGGGCGTGCAGGTGCCCGCCTACGATGGCTCGGTCGACATGCGGTACGCCAGCGTGCCGTCCGGCACCGAGGTCCTCCCGGGTCTCGTCGCCGACGGGAGCACCGCCACGAGCACCGGGGCGGGTCCCGCCGCGCGTCAGGAGGACACCGAGGGATGAGCGGGACCGAGACCACCCGGCCCGACGCGGACGGCCGCGACGCCGGCCCGGTCGGGTCCGGCGCGGGCGGAGGGCGGCGCGCGGGCCGGTCGCGCGACCGGCAGCCGTCGCGCGGGGGCGGCGTCGTCCTCGGCGCCGTCGGCGTCCTCGGCGAGCTGCTGATCACCGCGGGCGTGCTGCTGCTGGCGTTCCTCGCGTGGCAGCTGTGGTGGACGGACGTCGAGTCGAACCGCGAGCAGGCCCAGCTCGTCCAGGAGCAGGGCTGGGACGAGCCCCTGGAGCCGCTGGCGTCCGACGGCCCCGCGATCGTCACGCCGCGGTACGACGAGCCGCCTGTCATGGCCGAGCCCGAGTACCTCACGACGTTCGCGTCCATGCGCGTGCCGCGCTGGGACGGCGAGCCGACCCGCACCATCACGCAGGGCACCGACCGGCCGAACGTCCTCAACCCGCTCGGCGTCGGGCACTACGAGGGCACCGCGATGCCCGGCGGCGTCGGCAACTTCTCGCTGGCCGCGCACCGCACGACGTACGGCAAGCCGTTCAACCGGATCGCGGAGCTCCAGGAGGGCGACCCGATCGTGGTGTGGACCGAGGACACCTGGTACGTCTACCGCGTGACGTCGTCGCAGATCGTCATGCCCGACGACGTGCAGGTCATCGCCCCGGTACCCGACCAGCCGGACGCCGAGCCGACCGAGCGCTTCATCACCCTGACGACCTGCCACCCGATGTTCTCCGCGCGGGAGCGGTACATCGTGCACGGCGTCCTGGACTACTGGGCACCCGTCTCCGAGGGCGTGCCCGCCGAGCTCGCGGAGGTCTCCTGATGTACGGGTGGCTGTGGCGGCACCTGCCCGGGCCGGCCCTGGTGCGCGTCCTGATCCTGCTGGTCCTCGCCGTGGCCGTCCTGGCCGCGTGCTTCGTGTGGGTGTTCCCCTGGCTCGCCCCGTACATGCCGTTCAACGACACCACCGTGGGGGAGGGCTGACGATGAGCCGCATCCTGGTCGTCGACAACTACGACTCGTTCGTCTACACGATCGTCGGGTACCTGGACCAGCTCGGTGCCGAGACCGTCGTCGTGCGGAACGATGCCGTGCCGCCGGTCTCCGAGCGCGGGGAGTTCGACGGGGTCCTCGTGTCGCCGGGCCCGGGCACGCCGTCCGAGGCCGGCGCGTCCATGCAGGTGATCCGGGACTGCGCCGAGTCCGGCACGCCCATGCTCGGGGTCTGCCTCGGGCACCAGGCGCTCGGCGAGGTGTTCGGCGGCACCGTCACGCACGCCCCGGAGCTGATGCACGGCAAGACCAGCCTGGTGTCCCACGAGGGGCACGGTGTCTTCGAGGGCCTGCCGACGCCGTTCACCGCGACCCGGTACCACTCGCTGGCCGTCGTCGACGACACCGTCTCGGCCGACCTCGAGGTCACCGCGCGGGCGAACGGCATCATCATGGGCCTGCAGCACCGGACGCTCCCGCTGCACGGCGTCCAGTTCCACCCGGAGAGCGTCCTGACGGAGGGCGGCCACCGCCTCCTGGCGAACTGGCTGACCCTGACGGGCGAGTCGGACGCGGTCGCCCGCTCCGCGGGCCTCCACCCCCTGGTCCGCCCGTAGGCCCTGCTGCGCGCTTTCCGCTGCGGGCCGGCTGAGCACCGAGTTCGGTGTGTGCAGCCGAGTTCGGTGGCAGGAAGCACCGAACTCGGCCGGAGCCACCGAACTCGCGGGCTGCGCACCGGTGGACGGTTTGCGCCGGCCGAGCCGTCCACAGGCGTGCGGGACGCACGCAGGTGCTCCGATCTGGGGACCGCGAGGAGAGCCCCGGAGGCGCGGGCGCCAGCCTGGGGACATGAGCCCCTCGAGCCCCGTTCTGAACCACCCGCCCTCGACCGCCGAGCGAGGGGACCCCGTCGCAGCGACCGCCTGCCCCGGGACCGCGCGGCGTCCCGATGACCGGCCACCCGGTCGCGCGTGGACCGCTGTCGTGCGACCGGGCGTCCCGGAGGTCGTGCTCGCCGCAGACGTACCCGTGGAGGACCTGCAGCGACGGCTCCGTCACGGGACGCTCGTCCGCGTCGGACGCGGAGCATACGCGCCGCCCTGCGAGGGCCTCAGTCCCCACGACACCGCCCTGCACCTGCTGCTGTGCCGCGCGGCCGCGGTGCACGCGCGCCGGACCGGGGAGCACTGGTTCAGCCACACCACCGCAGCCGTGCTCTGGGGCTGCTCCCTGGTCACCGTGCCCCGGCACGTGGACGTCACCGGGCCCGTCCGCCGGCGCGCGGTCCGGACGGATCGGCCCGACGGCGTGCGTGACCACTTCGCGGCGATGTCGACGGGTGACGTGAGCCGGTCGCTCGCGCTTCCGACCACCTCGCTGGAGCGCACCGTCGTCGACTGCGCCGCGACGCTCCCGGGCGCGCACGGACTCGCCGTCGCCGACTCGGGGCTGCGTGCGGGAGCCGACCCGGCCGAGCTCCGCCGGATCGTCGAGCGTCGGGCCGGGAGCCCCGGGATCCGCCGTGCGCGCCTCGTGCTCGGCATGGCCGACGCCCGGGCGGAGTCGGTCGGCGAGTCCCGGCTCCGGTGGATCCTCGCCGCGTCCGGGTCGCCCCTCCCCGATCTGCAGGTGCCCGTCCGGACCGCCGGCGGGTGGCGGTGGGTCGACGTGGGCTGGCCGGAGGAGCGGGTGGCGGTGGAGTTCGACGGCCGCGTGAAGTACGGCACGGACGGCCGTGCGGCAGCCGACGCGCTGTTCCAGGAGAAGCGTCGGCAGCACGCGATCGAGGACGAGGGCTGGACGGTTCTCCGCGTGACCTGGCCTGACCTGGACCGCCCGGCGGAGGTGGTGCAGCGCGTCCGCCGCGCCCTGCGATCCGCTCGTCGACGCCGCGGCTGACGCGGCCGCTCGGGGGTCCTCGTCGGTTCGGTGCTTCCAGCCCAGTTCGGTGGCTGGGGGCACCGAACTCGGCTGGGGGTACCGAACTCGTCGCGATGGTGGCGCGGGTGCGAGGGGAGAGACGACGCGGGCCCCGATCCGCCCGGAGGGGATCGGGGCCCGCAGGCCGAGCCGGGTGCCGGTGCTCAGCCGTCGTTGCCGTTGCCGCCGCCGTTGCCCTGGTTGCCGCCCGTCGGGTTCGGGCCCGAGGACAGGGTCAGGGTGACCGTGCTGTTGAGCGGGACCGTCGAGCCCGCGCGCGGGTCGGACGACAGCACCACCCCGGCGGGCTGGCTGGACGGGTCGTCGGAGGACACGGCGTCGACCTGGAGGCCCAGGCCCTGGAGCTGCGCGGTGGCGTCCGCCTCGGACTTGCCGACGATGTCGTTCGGGATGGTGACGGTCGTCGGGGCGGTGGCGATCACGAGGTTCACCGTCGTGCCCTGCGGCACGAGGCCCGCGGCGCGGTCCTGACGGATCACGGTGCCGGGGGCGACGTCCGCGCTCTCCTCGGACGAGGTGTTGGCCGTCAGCTTGAGGCCGTTCAGCGTCTCCTTCGCGGCGTCCTCCGTCTGACCGGCGAGGTCCGGGAGCTGGACCAGTCCCGAGGAGATCACGAGCGTCACCGACGACCCCTCGGCGACCGACTGCGTCGCGCCGGGCTCGGTGCCCAGCGCCCGCCCCTCGGGCTGCGCGGGGTTGTCGTCCTCGCGGACGGTGCCCACGACCAGGCCGGCGTCGGTGAGCTGCTGCCTCGCCTGGTCCTGGGTCAGCCCGGAGACGTCCGGCACCGTGACGGCGTTCGGCCCGGTGGACACCCACATGGTCACCGAGGAGCCGTCCTCGGCCTCCGTGCCGCCGGCCGGGTCGGTGCGCGTGACCGAGCCCTCGGGCACGTCGGCGCTGGCCTCGGCCTGCCGGTCCACCTCGAAGCCCGCGCCGGTCAGTGCCGTGGTCGCGTCCGCCTCGGCCTGACCGGTGACGGTCGGCACGGTGACCATCTCGACGGGTGGCTCCCGGTCCTGCGTCAGCAGCCAGATGAGGCCGCCCACCGCCAGGACCGCGATCACGCTGAGCGTGATCCACAGCCACCGCTTGGACTTCTTCTCCTCCTCCGGCTCCTCGTCGGTCTGCGCGGGCAGCACCGACGTGCCGGGGCCGGTCGGCGCCCACGCGGGGGCGTCGCCGGGCATGACCTGCGTCGCGGCCGCGTCGGGCGCGAGGACCTGCGTCGCGGCGCCGGCGCCCAGCGCCGCGGCGGCCACGGCGGGCGCGGACACGGCACCGCCGCGGGCGGCGGCCTCGAGGTCGGCGCGGAACTCGGCGGCGGACGAGTAGCGGGCGTCCCGCTCCTTGGCCAGCGCCTTCGCGGTGATGCGGTCGAGCACCTCGGGCACGTCGGAGGCGACCGACGACGGCGCCGGGGCGATCTCGCGGACGTGCTGGTAGGCGACGGCCACGGGGGAGTCGCCGATGAACGGCGGGCGCCCGGTGAGCAGCTCGAACAGCAGGCAGCCGGCCGAGTACAGGTCGGAGCGGGCGTCGACGGTCTCGCCGCGGGCCTGCTCGGGCGACAGGTACTGCGCGGTGCCGATGACGGCCTGGGTCTGCGTCATGGTGGCCGCGGAGTCGGCGACGGCGCGCGCGATGCCGAAGTCCATCACCTTGACGGCGCCCGTGGGGGTCAGCATGACGTTCGCCGGCTTGATGTCGCGGTGCACGATGCCCGCGTGGTGGGAGTACTCGAGCGCCGACAGCACGCCGGCGGTGATCTCGATGGCCTCCTCGATCGGCACGGCCTGGCCGTCGCGGAGGATGTCGCGGACCGTGTGGCCCTCGACATACTCCATGACGATGAACGGCACGTGCGCGGTCGCGCCCGTGGGCTCGGTGTACACGTCCTCGCCGGTGTCGTACACGGCGACGATGGACGGGTGGTTGAGCCCCGCCGCGGCCTGCGCCTCGCGGCGGAACCTCGCCTGGAACGACGGGTCGCGCGCGAGGTCGGAGCGCAGGATCTTGATCGCCACGGTGCGCCCGAGGCGCGCGTCGTGCCCGATGTGCACCTCGGCCATGCCACCACGGCCGATGAGCTCACCGACCTCGTACCGTCCGGCGAGGATCCGGGATCCGTCGTCCACCACTAGGCGTCCTTCGCTGTCGTCGTCTGCGCGTCCGGCGCGGTTGCGCCGGGCAGTGCTCGCCAGATCATCCCACCCTCGGTGGCCGCCCGGGTGTACTCGCTGGTACCCACGGGGGCGAGCGACCCCGTGTCACCCGTCAGGCGGTCCGCCAGCGCGGCTCCGAGGAGCGCCACGACCAGGACGGCGAGCACCAGGAGCGGCCAGCGGACGTGGAACCGCCCGCCGCCGGCGCCCCGCTGCACGCGGGCGTGCGCGCGGGTCGTCGGGTTGCTGTGCGCGCCGCCGCGGCCACCGGTCGCGCGGTAGGTCGGCGCCGGCGCGGCCGTGCGGGCGCCCGTGGTGGGCCGTCCCGTCCGCGGGTCGAACGACGGCGGGGTGTCCGTCGCGGTCGCCGCCGGGGAGGAGGCCGACCCGCGCACGCGCATCGCGCCGGCGTCGCTGGGCCGCGAGCCGGTGGCGCGCGACTCGCCGGCCGTCTCGCGCGCGCCCGACCGGGCGCCCGCGCCGGCGCCGGAGGCCGAGCGCCCCGGCACGATCGACACCGGCGGGCTGCCGCCGGCGGGCGTGTGCGGGACGAGCGCGTCGAACAGGTCGGCGAGCTCGTCGGCGGTGCGGGGCCGGTCGGCGGGGTCCTTGGCGAGCAGCCGCATGACCAGCCGCGCGATCTGCCGGTCCACCGAGGGCGGCAGCGGCGGGACGGGGGTGTTCACGTGCGCGACCGCGATGTCGACGGCGGTCGGCCCGGTGAACGGCCGGTGCCCGACCAGCGCCTCGTAGGCGACGATCCCGAGCGCGTACATGTCGGACGCCGCCGTGGCGGGGCCGCCGACGGCTTGCTCGGGCGACAGGTACTGCGCGGTGCCCATCACCATGCCGGTGGCGGTCATCGGGACCTGGTTGCTGGACAGCGAGACGCCGAAGTCGGTGATCTTCACCTTGCCCGTGGGCGTGATGAGGATGTTCCCGGGCTTCACGTCGCGGTGCACGACGCCGGCCTCGTGCGCGGCGTGCAGGGCACGCGCGGTCTGCGCCAGGATCGGCAGCAGCCGGCGCGGGGGCAGCACGGGCTCGCGCTCGAGCAGGTCGCTCATGGGCTCGCCGACGATCAGCTCCATCGCCAGGAACGCGGACCCGTCCTGCTCGCCGTAGTCGAACAGCGCGGCGATGCCGGCGTGCGACAGGCTGCCGGCGTTGCGGGCCTCGGTGCGGAACCGCTCGAGGAACCCGGTGTCGCCGGCGTACTCCTCGCGCAGCACCTTGATCGCGATGTCGCGCGCCAGGGACTCGTCGTGCGCGGCCCAGACCTCGCCCATGCCGCCGACGGCGATCTGCCGGGTCAGGCGGTAGCGCCCGCCCAGCACGACGCCCGGTGCCGGCCTCACGGGTTGATCACCGCCTCCATGACGGCCTTGGCGATCGGCGCGGCGACGCGGCCGCCGGTGGCCTCGGAGCCGACGGACCCGCCGTGCTCGACGATGACCGCCACGGCGACCTGGGGGTCGTCCGCGGGCGCGAAGCCGGTGAACCAGGCGTGCGGGGCGTCGCCCTCGACGCCGGTCTGCGCCGTGCCGGTCTTCCCTGCCACCGCCACGCCGGGGATCTGCGCGGACGTGCCGGACCCGGACTGCACGACGCCGATCATCATGTCGGTCAGCTGCTGCGCGGTCGCGGGGGAGACCGCCTGGGACAGCTCCGTCGGGTCCGCCTCGCTGACGACATCGAGGTTGGCGGTGCGCACGGTCTGCACCAGGTACGGCGTCATCAGCGTGCCACCGTTCGCGATCGCCGAGGCGACCATCGCCATCTGGGTCGGGGTCGCCCGCACGGACTCCTGGCCGATCGCCGACAGCGCGGTCTGGGCGTCGTCCAGGTCCTCGGGGTACCGCGAGGCGGCGACGCGCATCGGCACGGTGAGGTCGGTCTGGTCGAAGCCGAACTTCTCGGCCTGCGCGCGGATGGCGTCGTCGCCGAGGTCCACCCCGAGCGACGCGAAGGCCGTGTTGCAGGAGATCCGCAGCGCGTCGGCGAGCGTCGTCTGCTGGTTCGCCCCGCAGGACGACCCGCCGAAGTTGGGCAGGGTGGTCCGGGTGCCGGGCAGCGTGTAGACGTCGGGCGCGGACAGCACCGAGTCGGGCGTGTAGTCGCCGGACTCAAGCGCCGCCGCGGCGGTGACCAGCTTGAACGTCGACCCGGGCGGGTAGTTCTCGCTGGTGGTCTTGTTGATGAGCGGGTCGCCCTCGGCCGCGAGGAGCTGCTGGTACGCCGCGTTCGCCGCCGTCGTGTCGTGCGTGGCGAGGGCGTTCGGGTCGAAGCCCGGCGTCGAGACCATCGCGAGGATCCGGCCGGTCGACGGCTCGACCGCCACGACCGCGCCCTGCTGGCCGCCGAGCGCGTCGACCGCCGCCTGCTGGGCCGCCGGGTCGATCGTGAGCTCGATGGACGAGCCCTGCGGCTGCGCGCCCGTGATCAGGTCCTGGATGCGGGTCCAGAACAGCGAGTCGGCCTGGCCGGTGAGCACGTCGTTCATCGACCGCTCGAGCTGGGAGCCGCCGTTCACGACCGAGTAGAAGCCGGTGACCGTCGAGTAGAGCTCGGGCTGGCTGTAGGAGCGCTGGAACCCGAACGGGTCGTCGACGGCCGTCGACTGCGCCACGGGCTGGCCGGCCACGATGATCGGGCCGCGCGGCTTGCCGTACTCCCGGTACAGCGTGCGCACGTTGCGCGAGTCGTTGTTCAGCGCGGACGCCTGGCCGAACTGCACCCAGGTGGTGCCGGCGAGCAGGGCCAGGAACATCACGACGACGACCGTCGCCAGGCGGCGGAGGGCGGTGTTCACGCGCGACCACCCCCGGACGTGCGGCGCAGCTGCTCGGTGGGCTGGTCGTCACCGGCGACGGCGACGGGGTTGCGGGCGTCCTCGTCGAGCGGCAGGCCGCCGGCCGGGGTGGACAGGAGCTCGCCACCCGGCTCGGGCGCGGGGCGCCGGGCGTCGTCGGAGATGCGCAGGAGCAGCGCCGCGATGATCCAGTTGGCCAGGAGCGACGAGCCGCCGTACGCGAGGAACGGCGTGGTCAGGCCGGTCAGCGGGATGATCCGGGTGATGCCGCCGACGACGACGAAGCACTGGAACGCGATGACGAACGCCAGGCCGGCGGCGAGCAGCTTGCCGAAGCCGTCCCGGACGCCGATCGCGGTGCGCAGGCCGCGCTGGCACAGCACCAGGTAGATCGTGAGGATCGCCATGAGCCCGGTCAGGCCGAGCTCCTCGCCGAGCGACGCGATGATGAAGTCCGACTCGGCGAACGGCACCAGGTCGGGCCGGCCCTGGCCCCAGCCCGTGCCGAACAGCCCGCCGCTGGCCAGCCCGAACAGCCCGCGGACCAGCTGGCCGGAGCCGCCCGGGGACCGCTCGAACACGTCCTGGTCGAGCGCGTGCAGCCAGATGTGGAACCGCGCCGCGACGTGCCCGAACGCGGTGGTCGCGAAGGCGACGCCGCCGGCGAACATCACCATGCCGATGACGATCCAGGACAGCCGCTCGGTCGCGACGTAGAGCATCGCGACGAACAGGCCGAACAGCAGGAGCGAGGTGCCGAGGTCGCTCTGCAGCACCAGGACGGCGATCGAGGCGGCCCAGACGACGATGATCGGCCCGAGGTCGCGCAGGCGGGGAAGCTGGAGGCCGAGCACCTTGGGCCCCGCGAGGGCGAGCGTGTCGCGGTGCGTGACCAGGTAGCCGGCGAAGAACACGGCCAGCGCGATCTTGGCGAGCTCGGCCGGCTGCAGGGAGAACCCGAGCGCGCGGACCCAGATCCGCGCGCCGTTGATCGTGACGCCGAGCCCCGGGACCAGCGGCAGCAGGATGAGCGCGAGGCCGACGACCATCGCGGTGTACGTGTACCGGCGCAGGGTGCGGTGGTCGCGCAGCACCACGAGGACCACGCACGCGAGCACGACCGAGATGGCCGACCACGCGAGCTGCCGGCCGGCGAACATCTCGGTGCCGCCGCGGGCCTCGCGGGCCAGGTCGATCCGGTAGATCATCGCCAGGCCGATGCCGTTGAGCGCGATCACCGACGGCAGGATCACCGGGTCCGCGTAGGGCGCGCGCCAGCGCAGCACGAGGTGCACGACCAGCGCGAGCCCGGCCAGGCCGGCGCCGTACCCGAGCACGTCGGCGGGCAGCTCGTCGGTCGCGCCCAGCCCGACCAGCGCGTACGCGGCGATCGCGATCGCCAGCGCCAGGACCAGCAGGGCCAGCTCGGTGCCGCGGCCGGCGCGCACGCGGTGCGCCTCCACCGTGGCCATCAGGGTCCCGCCGGCGGGGTGGTCGCGCCGGGCGTCGCGGCCGGGGTCGCGGGCGACGGCGTCGGGCTCGGCTCCGGCTCCGCGTCCGCGGCGAGCGACTCGACGCGCTCGCGGGCGTCGGCCAGCGTCGCGGTGTGGATCGTCTGGTCGAGGCGCTCGCGCACGAAGGCGGGCAGGTCGTCGACGACGACGTCGGTGGTCTCGACGACCTCCGACAGGGACAGCGGTCCGACCGACTGCGGGATGCCGCGGTAGATCGCGACGACCTCGCCGTCGACCCCGACGTAGTACTGGGTCTGCGTCCACCGGTAGAAGCCGAACGCGGCCCCGGCCAGGACCACGACGGCGAGCAGGCTCAGCACGACGCGGCGCGTCCGGCGCCGCCGGCGCGTGCGGCGCTCGTCGGGGTCGTCCTCCGCGTCGTCGGCGTCGTCCACGACGGCCACGCCCCCGCCGGGGGTGCTGGCCTGCCGGGACAGCTCGGCGGCGCGCGCGGCGGGACCGTCCTGCGCGGCGGTCGGGCGGTTGCGCGAGACGGCCGCCGACCCGACGACCACCGCGTTCGTGGTCGGGCCGGCACCGTCGCGGACCTCGTTGAGCTCGAGTACGTCGGCGACCACCACGGTCACGTTGTCGCCACCGCCCGCGCGCAGCGCGAGCTGAACCAGCCGCTCGGCGCAGGTGTCGACGTCCGGCAGCTCGTACAGCGTCCGGGCGATCGTCTCCCCGCTCACGAACCCCGACAGCCCGTCGGAGCACAGCAGCCAGCGGTCGCCCGCCCGCGCCTCGCGCACGGACAGGTCCGGGGCGATGTCGACGTCGAAGTCGCCGAGCACCCGCATGACGACGGAACGCTGGGGGTGGGTCTCGGCCTCCTCGGGCGTGATCTTGCCCGTGTTGACCAGGTGCTGGACGAAGGTGTGGTCGGTCGTGACCTGGGTCAGCACGCCGTCGCGCAGCAGGTAACCGCGGGAGTCGCCGAGGTGCACCATCGCGAGCTTGTTGCCGGCCCGCAGGATCGCGGTGACCGTCGTGCCCATCCCGGCGAGCTCGGGGTTCGACTCCGACCGGCTGATGATCTCCTCGCGGGCCTCCTCGAGCGCGCGCTCGAGCTCGTCCAGCGCGTCGTCCGGGCCGTGCGACTCGCCGTCCAGCGGGGCGAGGGCGGCGATCGCCACGGACGACGCGACGTCGCCCCCGGCGTGCCCGCCCATGCCGTCCGCGACGACCAGCAGGTGCGGACCGGCGTAGGCGGAGTCCTGGTTGTTCGACCGGACCAGCCCCACGTCGGACCGGGCGGCGTACCGCAGCGCGATGCCCACGATCCCCGCTACCCCTGCAGCTCGAGGACGCTCTGGCCGATGCGGATCTGCGCACCGGGGCGGACCGGGACCGCGTCCGTGACCTTCTGGTCGTCCAGGAAGGTGCCGTTGGTCGACCCCATGTCCTCGACCAGCCACTGGCCGCCCTCGGGGTACACCCGCGCGTGCCGGGAGGACGAGTAGTCGTCGTCGAGCACCAGCGTGCAGGACGGGGCGCGGCCGATCAGCACGGCCGACGACCCGAGCGGGAGCGTCGTGCCGCGCAGCGGGCCCTCGGTGACCACGAGGCGGGTCGGACCGCTCTTGCGGCCGCGGCCGCGCTCGGGCGCCGGGGCGGCGGCAGGGGCCGTGGCGGGGCCGGCGGCGGGTGCCGCGGCGCGCGGCTTGCGGCGGCTCGTGATGCGGGTCCCGTACAGGTCCCGGCGCAGCACCCCGATCGCGGACAGCACGAAAGCCCACAGGAGCACGAGGTAGCCCAGGCGGAGCAGGGTGACCGTCAGCTCACTCATGCGTGCCTTGCGTGCCGTGGCTCACTCGTCCTGGTCCTGTCCGTCGCCGTCGCCCGTCCAGAACATGATGCGGGTCCGGCCGATGGTGAGCGTGTTCCCGTCCAGGAGTGTCGCGGCGGGGACCTGGTGCCCCTCGACGAACAACCCGTTCGTGGACCCGAGGTCCGAGGCGACGACGCCCTGCGACGAGACGCGGATCTCGAGGTGCCGGCGGGACACGCCCGGGTCGTCCACCACGATGTCGGCCTCCGAGCCACGGCCGATGACCGTGACCGGGCCGGTCAGCAGGTACCGCTGGCCGTCGATGTCGATGAGCGGGTGCCGCGGGCTCGGGGCGGCGGTCGTCGCAGGGGCGGCCGCACCGCGCACCGTCGCCGACTTCACCCGGAACCGTCCGGTCTCGAGGTCCTCGTACTCGTGGAACGCCACCGTCACGGGGCCGACGAACGCGTACCGCTGGCCCGTCGCGTGCTCGGTGACGTTCGCGGCCAGCTCGTCGGCCAGCGCCTCGGCGCCCCAGGCCTCGACCTGGTCGTAGTCGGACGGCGACAGCTCCAACGTGAACTCGTTCGGCACGACCGTCCGGTCGCGGCCGACGACGGCGGCCCGGTCGTCGACCTCGCGGCGCAGCGCGCTCGCCAGCTCGACGGGCTTCACCTCGCTGCGGAAGGCCTTGGCGAACGCGGTGTTCACCACGCGCTCCACACCGTGCTCGAACCGGTCCAGGATGCCCACGCCCACCACCTCCTCACCGCACGCGCGAACGGTCGGGCGCGAACCTGCACCCGACACACTGCGTCGATGGTAGCCGCGGACCAGGTCCGCAGGCTCTCCCTGGGGACGACGGGTGTGGCGCGTCCCTGGTGAAGAGGTCGCGGCGGGGTGTGCGCGGGGCGTGCAGGCGGGGTCCCGGGGCGCCGCGGAGGGGGTGGTCAGGAGGGCCCCCGGAATCGTGTTAATCTTCTGCGGCGCGCGAGTGGCGGAACGGCAGACGCGCTGGCTTCAGGTGCCAGTGTCCGAAAGGGCGTGGGGGTTCAAATCCCCCCTCGCGCACACATGACGGGGAACCCCCGGTCGGAGAGATCCGGCCGGGGGTTCTTCGCGTCCGGGGCCGGACATGCGGTCGCCAGGACCACGCCGGGGCGACCGGCTCACGGATCGCGGCGACCGCGACGGAGCCGGCTGGGCACCATCACACCGGCGTCGGCTCGGGAAGGTCGTCGCGCCGGTCGTCCCGCGTGACGGCCGGCGTGCGCGGCGGCAGCGCGACGGTGACCGGGAAACGCCGACGCCCTGCGTGGTGGCTGGGCAGCTCGACCCCGCGGTACAGCAGCTCGGCGGCGGCCACGGTGACGAGGAACGCGATCGCACCCCCGACGACCAGCTGCACGGGCATCCCGCCCGGGAGCAGCGCCACGACCGGGGCGCCGACGAGCAGGACCGGCTGGTGCAGCAGGTAGAAGCTGAACGACCGCGCACCGAACCGATCCGGGACGGTGTCCCCGAGCGCCCGGCCGAGCGGCCCGGCGAGCAGCAGCACCGCGCTGGACCCGGCGGCGGCCCACGCCACCCCGGTGAACACGCCGAGGTCGAGGGTCGAGGTGCCGAGCGCGGCGAGGGTCGCGATCGAGAACACGACCAGCCCGCGGCGCACGGACCAGGTGAAGCCGGCGCGGATCGCCACGGCGCAGGCCATGCCGGCGACGAACTGGTCGAGCCGGGCCGGGACGACGAGGTCGGAGCCGAGGGGTGCGGGGCCGCCGAGGGCGCCGGAGCCGCGCCAGGCCAGGTCGAGCGCGACCGCCCCGACGAGCACGGGGACGATGCCCCAGCGGCGCCACGCCAGGACCAGGAGCGGGAACAGCAGGTAGAGCTGCACCTCGAGCGCGACGGACCACAGGGATCCGTTGATGGTGCCGACCTCGCCGGGCACCCACGCCTGCCCGGTGACGAGGTGCAGCAGCACGTCCCCGAGGGACGCCTGCCGGGCGACGGTCAGGTGCCAGGTCGCCGGGAGCAGCGCGAGCACGGCGGCGACCGCGAGGGCGACGTAGTACGGCGGCAGGATCCGCCACGCGCGGCGGCCGTAGAACTGCGGGACCCGCAGCGGCCGCCGGTGCCCGGCGAGCGGGAGGGCGAGGCAGAACCCGGAGATGACGATGAATACGTCGACGCCGTGCGCGCCGGCGGCGACGAGCTGCGGGAGCTTGCCCGGCAGGTCGAGGAAGCCCCAGTAGCCGCCGATGTGGCAGATGAACACGGCGATCGCGGCCAGTCCGCGGAGGGCGTCGACCCCCTCGACGCGCGCACTCGTGGTGGTCCCGATCGTCACGTCGCCCCCTGGCGTCCCGCCCTGCCCGTGCCCCGCTGCTGGTGAGGGCACCTTGTCACAAAGCGGACATATCAGGCATGGCTGCGAGTGAGGTTCACCTGAACGGACCCGCGGCGGTCGTCTCCCCGGTCGCAGCGCAGGTGTGGACCGCCGACCCCGGTCCCGAAGCCCGTCCGGCACCGAGGCCCGCGTTCACGCGTCCGGGAAGAACCATCCCGCCATCTGCCGGACGGTCTCCGCGCCCCCCGTCGGGGAGCTCGCGGGCAGCGGCTCCGCCGCGGACGGTGCCGGGACGTCCCGGGCGATCCGGCGGGCGCGCGGCAGCTTCTCCAGCGAGTGCACCCGGAACGTCGAGCGACCGTCCCGCCGCGGCTGCACGGCCGTCCCGACGGCGTCCGGCGACGGGAACGCGGCGTGCACCCCGGCGAGGTACTCCACCAGGACGTACCGCCGGGGCTCCGTCAGCGCCTCGCCGTGCACGTACGCCGTCACCCACCGGTCGTCCGCGAGGCGGATCGCGTACACGTCGCCGGCCTCGGCCTGGCCGGTGCCGACGTGCGGCGGCAGGGCGGCCCCCGTGCGCGGGGCGCGCAGCAGCGCCGGGATCGCGACGGTGGCGGTCGCGGCCCGCTCGGGCTCGGGCGTCGGCCGGGGCGCGTCGAGGTCCACGGACGAGGTCCCGAGGTGGCCGAACACCCGCTCCACCACGTCCTCCCGCAGCCCGTGGTCCGAGTCCCACCAGGCCAGCGGCGCCTGCACCTCCACCCGCACGCTCGGCCGCTGGTCGCGCTCGGCGTAGGTCGTCCACCGCTCGACCATGCCGGGGCGCGCAGCGGTCGCGACGACGCCGACCAGCGCCAGCTCCTCGAGCACCGACTGGTACGCCCACGCCGACGACGTCGGCAGCACCCCGGTCCGCTTCAGCGCGTCCCGGGCCTTCGACGGGCGGGTGCGGGGCGGCAGGGTGCGCAGCGTGGTGAGCAGCGCGCGCAGCGCCCAGACGTCGTAGTCGGTCGGCTCGGGGCGGGGATGACCCGCGAGGTCGTCCAGCGCGAGGACGTGCTCGGCGACGGCCCCGTCGATCGGCGCCCCCTGGGTGTGCCGCTGCCAGCGCTCCTCGGCGACGTCGAGCCCGTGGCCCTCCCGGTGCCCGCAGACCCGGCACACGTCGGACGTGGCGGAGTACGGCTCCGCCGGGTGGACCGGGAGGACGCGGCCGACGGCGACGCCGGTCAGTGCGCTGCGCCAGCCGAACGGCGCGGACCACAGGCCCGCCGCCCACGCGGATGCGGCGTCCTGGAGCGACCACCGGGCCGCGTGCGCGCGGAGCGCCGCGACCGCGTCGTCGTGCGCGGGGCCGGGCTGCTCCGGTGCCTGGCTGCTGCGCTCGGCGGGGCGCAGGTCGGCGATGAGGGCGGCGTGCGTGGGTGCGGTCACCGCGGCATCCTCGCGGGTCGGGCCGACCGGAGCCAGCCCCCTCCGAGGAGCGGTCGTGGGGTGCGGCGACGCTCCCGCGGGGCGCTATCCCCGCGCGTCGCCGGCGGCCGCGCGCGACGCCAGGACGTCGAGCGCGTGCGCCCGGGCGGCGGAGAGCGCCTCCGCGATCGCCCCGGTCACCACCACGTCCGCCCCCAGAGGCGAGATCTCGAGCGCCGGCGCGGGCAGGTGCAGCCCCGGCGGCAGCGCCGCTCGCGCGGCCTCGACCACCTGCTGCACCCCCGCGGACACGGCGCCCGAGACCACGATGCGCTCCGGGTCGAACATGCTGCCCAGCACGCTGACGACGCGGGCGAGCATCGCGCCGACCCGCTGCACGACCTCCAGGGCGTCCGGGTCGCCGTCGGCGGCGAGCTCGAGCACCCGTCGCCCGTCGAGGTCCTCCGCGGCGACGGCGGCGAGCGGGCCGCCGGAGGCCACCTCCCCGCGCGCGACGGCGTCGGCCGCCCACTCGGCCGCCCGGGCCCCGAGCCCGTACGCCGCGCCGACGCCCTCCACCAGGTCGAAGGCCACCATCTCGCCGACGCCGCCGTGCGCGCCGTGCAGCACCCGGCCGTCGACGACGACGCCCGCGCCCAGGCGCTCGCCCGCGAGCAGCGCCACGTAGTTCCGGCTGCCGACCGCCGCGCCGCGCGTGCCCTCGGCCACCGCGGCCAGCGAGGCGTCGTTCTCGACGCGGACCAGCGGCGCCCAGGCGAACGCGTCGCGGAGCCCCGGGTTCATCCGGTCCCAGAAGCCGTCCGGGTGCGGGGGCGAGTCGCCGTGGGTGTTCACGGGGGCGGGCACGCCGGCGCACAGGGCGAGCACGTCCGCACGGGTCCGTGCAGCGGCGGCCAGCGCCTCGTCGACGGCAGCGAGGACCGCGGTCCGCCGCACCGCGGGGTCGTCGTGCAGCGGCCCGAGCACCGCCCGGGCGGTGCCGAGCGGCGCGCCGCGCAGGTCGGCGACGGTGGCCGTGACGTGCACCTGCCCGCTGTCGACCCCGACGAGCACGGCGGCGTCGGCGACGAGCCCGAACCGCCGCGCCGGGCGGCCCTTGCGGTACGCGCCGGCGGCGCGGGCGTTCGGCAGCTCGCGGAGCAGCCCGGTGGCGGTGAGGGCGTCGAGGGCCTCGATCGCGGTGGACCGGGTCAGGCCGGTCGCGGCGATGACCTCGCTGGCAGTGAGCTCGGCGGCATCCCACGCGCAGGACAGCACGGCGTCCAGGCTCGCGGGCCGCGGCGCCGCGCGGTGGTGCTGGGTCGTCACAGGTCTTGACCGCCCTTCCTCGGCGCTGACACACTGCCCGAGGCGAGTTGATTTGCCAAGTAGATCTAGTGGGCGACGATGACGTTCGCCCGACCGGTGTCCGCGACGGAGGGGACGATGGTGCAGGGGATCTCTCGACCCGCGGGGCGGGCGGGGCGGGTGCGGCGCGTGCGCCGGGCCGTCGCGTCCGCGCTCGTGGTCCTGACGAGCGGGGTGCTGCTCGCGGCGTGCGCCGGCGACGGCCGCGACGAGGTGCGGTTCGCGTTCAGCAAGCGCGAGGCGATCGGCTTCATGACGGAGCTGGTCGACGAGTACAACGCCGCGCAGACCGACGTGCGGGTGGTGCTCGACACCTCCGGCGTGGACGTGGTGTCGGCGAGCTTCGTCCGGGGCAACCCGCCGGACATCGCGCTCGCGAACTACAACATGGAGTCGGCGCGGTTCGTGCAGCGCGGTGCGCTGAGCGACCTGTCGGACACGGAGGCGGCCACCCGGATCCGCCCGGACCTGCAGCCGCTGATGGACCAGTACGGGTCGTACCCGGGCCGGACGAGCGCGCTGCCGTACTCGGTCATGGCCGCGTCGGTCATCTACAACGAGCAGATCTTCGCGGAGCAGGGGATCGAGGTCCCGCAGACCTGGGACGAGCTGATCGCCGCCTGCGAGACGCTCCAGGCCGCCGGGATCATGCCGATCTACGCCACGTTCAAGGACGACTGGACGGTCGCGCAGGGCTGGTTCGACTACGCGGTCGGCGGGCAGGTCGACGTCCTCGACTTCTTCGACCGGCTCGCCGAGCAGGGCACCGACGTCGGCCCGGGCAGCGCGGTGTCGTTCGAGCAGGACTTCACCGGGCCGCTGGAGCAGGCGACCGAGCTCGCGCAGTACGTCAACCCGGACGCCGCCAGCCGCGGCTACGGCGACGGCAACCTCGCCTTCGCCCAGGGCGAGGCGGCGATGTACCTCCAGGGGCCGTGGGCGTTCAGCGAGATCGCCAAAACCGCCCCCGACCTCCCGCTCGGCACCTTCCCGCTGCCGATGACCGACGACCCGGACGACCTGGCGGTCCGGGTGAACGTCGACCTCGCGGCCTGGATCCCGGTGGAGGCGAAGCACCCGGAGGCGGCACGCGACTTCCTCGAGTACCTGTACCGCCCGGAGGTCATCGAGGCCTACAACGCCTCGCAGCTCGGCTTCACGCCGACCACCGACGCCGCGCCCGTCGACGACCCGCGGGTGGCCGGGATGGCGTCGTACTACGAGGACAACCGGGTGTACCAGGGGCCGTCCGTGCTCATCCCCAAGACCATCCCGGTCAACAACTACGCGCAGGCGGTCCTGCTCGGCGGCGACCCCGCCGGGATGCTCCGCACGCTGGACGCGGACTGGGCGCGGCTCGCCTTCCGGCAGCCGGCCCCGGTCACGGAGACGAAGGAGTCGACGCGATGACCAGCACCGTGACCACCGGGACGGCCGCCCGCGCGGCCGCCACCGCCCCACCGCCCCGGCGCGCCCGCCGCCGGGTCGAGCCGATCTACTACCTGCTCCTGCTGCCGACCGTCGTGCTGTTCACGCTGGCGATCACGGTGCCGGGGATCATCGGGATCTTCTTCAGCTTCACCGACTCGATCGGCATCGGGGACTGGAGCTTCGTCGGGCTGACCAACTACGTCGCGATGTTCAGCGACCCGGCGATCCTGCAGAGCTACCTGTTCACCTTCGGCTTCGCGGTGGCCACGGTGGTCGTCGTCAACCTGGTGGCGTTCCTGCTCGCGGTCGGGCTGACGTCGCGGATCCGGATGAAGACGGCGCTGCGGACGGTGTTCGTGGTCCCCATGGTGATCAGCGGCATCATCATCGCGTACGTCTTCAACTTCCTGTTCTCGAACTCGCTGCCCGCCGCGGGCGCCGCCACCGGGATCGGGTGGCTGGAGACGAGCCTGCTGGCCAACCCGGACCTGGCCTGGGTCGCGATCGTCCTCGTCACCGCGTGGCAGTCGATCCCCGGGACGATGCTCATCTACATCGCGGGCCTGCTGTCCGTGCCCGGCGACGTGTACGAGGCGGCCGACCTGGACGGCGCGAGCAAGGTCCAGCAGCTGCTCCGGATCACCGTGCCGCTGGTGGCCGGCTACGTCGTCATCAACGTGATCCTCGGGTTCAAGGGCTACCTGAACGCCTACGACATCATCGTCGGCCTCACGAACGGCGGCCCCGGCACCGAGACCCGCAGCGTCGCGATGACGATCATCGCCGGCTTCAACGGCGGCGACTACGCCTACCAGATGGCGAACGCGACGATCTTCTTCGTCGTCGCGGTCCTGATCTCCCTCCTGCAGCTCTCCCTGACGCGCACCCGGAAGGCCTCGTGATGGCGACGCAGACGACGACGGCGGTCGCGGCCGCCCGCGGCACCGGCCGCACCACCGGCCACGTCCGGTCCGAGCGCACGAACTGGTCCGGGACGGTCGTCCTGGTGCTGTGCGCGGTCACCGTCCTGCTGCCGCTCTACGTGACGGTGTCGATGGCGTTCAAGACCCAGGGGCAGGCGGTCGACGGCCAGGCCTTCTCGCTGCCGGCGCCGTTCAGCGTCGACGGGTTCGTCGAGGCGTGGAACCTGACGAAGTTCCCGGTGGGCGCCGGGATCTCGCTGCTCGTCACGGCCGGGACGGTCGTGGCGACGATCCTGCTCGCCGCGTTCGCGTCCTACGCGATCATGCGGAACTGGGACCACCGGCTGTTCCGGTACTCCTTCTACTACCTGCTCGCGGCGATGTTCATCCCGTTCCCGGTGGTCGCCCTGCCGCAGATCCAGCTCACGGGCCGCGTCGGCCTGGACAACCCGTTCGGCGTGATCCTGCTGGCGACGATGTTCCAGCTCAGCTTCAGCGTGCTGCTGTTCACGGCGTTCCTGCGGTCGATCCCCGAGGAGCTCGAGGAGAGCGCGCGGCTCGACGGCGCCACGACGTGGCAGACGTTCTGGCGGCTGATCTTCCCGCTGCTGGCACCCATGAGCGCGACCGTCGGCATCTTCGCGTTCCTGTACGCCTGGAACGACTTCATGATGCCGTCGCTGATCATCTCGGACCCGGCGCTCCAGACCCTGCCGGTGCGGCAGAACCTGTTCCAGAACCAGTTCAGCAACAACTACCACGTGGCGTTCGCCTCGTACCTGATGGCCATGGCGCCCGCGATCGTCGCCTACCTGTTCACCCAGCGCTGGGTGATGGAGGGCGTCACCCAGGGCGCCGTCAAGGGCTGACCCGGCCCCGCCGACCCGCACCCGACCCGCACCCCGACCCGCAGGAGGACGCACCCGCATGACCGCACAGGACACCACCACCGCGCCCGCCGCGAGCACCCCGCCCGGGGACGTCCCCGCCTGGTGGCGGCAGGCCGTCGTCTACCAGGTCTACCCGCGCAGCTTCGCCGACGCCGACGGCGACGGCCTCGGGGACCTGGCCGGGGTCACCCGGCGGGCGGGCTACCTCGCGGAGCTCGGGGTGGACGCCGTCTGGCTCAGCCCGTTCTACCCGTCGGCGCTCGCGGACGGCGGCTACGACGTGGCGGACTACCGCGACGTCGACCCGCGGCTCGGCACCCTCGACGACTTCGACGCGATGGTCGAGGCGCTGCACGCCCGCGGGATCCGGGTCGTCGTGGACATCGTGCCCAACCACACCTCCGACCAGCACGCGTGGTTCCGCGCCGCGCTGGCGGCGGGGCCGGGGTCGCCCGAGCGCGCGCGGTACATCTTCCGGGACGGTGCGGGACCCGACGGCTCGGAGCCGCCGACCGACTGGGAGTCGACGTTCGGCGGGCCGGCCTGGGAGCGGGTCGCCGACGGGCAGTGGTACCTGCACAGCTTCGCGACCGAGCAGCCCGACCTCGCCTGGGACCACCCGGAGGTCCGCGCGGACTTCGTCCGGACCCTGCGGTTCTGGTCGGACCGCGGGGTCGACGGCTTCCGGATCGACGTCGCGCACATGCTGACCAAGGACCTGACCGAGCCGCTGCCCTCGGCCGCGGAGATCGAGGCGCTGCCGCGGGACGGGAACCACCCGCTGTACGACCGGGACGACGTGCACGAGGTGTACGCCGAGTGGCGGACCGTCCTCGACGACTACGACCCGCCGCGCGCCGCCGTCGCCGAGGCGTGGGTCGACTCCGAGCGGGTGCCGCTGTACGCCCGGCCGGAGAGCCTCGGGCAGTCCTTCAACTTCGACCTGCTGCTCGCGGAGCCGGATGCCGGTGAGTTCCGGCGGATCATCACCGACAACCTCGAGCTGGCCGCGCGGTCCGGCTCGTCGAGCACCTGGGTGCTGTCGAACCACGACGTGGTGCGGCACCCGACCCGCTACGGCATCGCGCCGCGCGGCGACGGTCTCGCCCCGCGCGAGCGGGCCGCGCGCTGGCTGCTGGAGGGCGGTCCGGAGTCCAGGCTGGACCGGGAGCACGGCCTGCGGGTCGCCCGGGCCGCGACGCTGCTGGTGCTGGGCCTGCCGGGTTCGACCTACCTCTACCAGGGCGAGGAGCTCGGCCTGCACGAGGTGGCGGACATCCCCGCGGAGCAGCGGCAGGACCCGACCTTCTTCCGCACCGGCGGGACCCAGGTCGGCCGCGACGGCTGCCGGGTGCCGATCCCGTGGACCGCCGACGGCGGCTCGTTCGGCTTCGGCGCCGGCGCCGCGCACCTGCCGCAGCCGGCGTGGTTCGCCGAGCACGCGGTCGCGGCCCAGGAGGCGGACCCCGGCTCGACGCTCGGGCTCTACCGCCGGGCGCTCGCGGCCCGGCGGCGGCTCCAGGGCGCGGAGGAGCTGGCGTGGGTCGAGACCGGGCGGGACGACGTCCTGCACTACGTCCGCCCGGGCGGGTGGCACGTCGTCACCACCTTCGGCGCGGAGCCGTACCGGGTCGACGCCGGGCGCGTGGTGCTCACGAGCGCGGAGCCGGGCGCCGGGGCGGACGGGGTCGTGCCCGGGTGGACGACGGCCTGGTTCCTGGCCGACGAGGCCTGACGCACCGCGCCCCCGGTCGGGCAGGTCCCGACCGGGGGCGCCGTGTCAGATCTGCGCGGCGGGGTCCGTCCCGTCGTCGGCCACCGGCGCGGTCCGCGTCGGCGGCACGTCGACCACGGGCGCGGCCTGGCCGGCGACCGGCTCCGCCGGCGGCAGCGGCTCCGCGGTCGCGGGCACCACCGGGTCGACCTCCGCCGCGTCCCCGCCGGCCCGCGCGGCCCCGACGACGGCCGCGGCCGCCCCCGCCGCGGCGGCACCGAGTCCCGCGGCCACGGCCTTGCCGGAGAACCCGGCCTTCCCGCGGTCGCCCTCGGACGCGGCGGCCGCCTCGACCCCCGGGGTGCCGACCCCGGCCCCGGCGTTCACCTCGCCGCGCCACGCCCCGGTGGCGTACCCCTCGTCCTCGATGAACGCCTTGAACCGTTCGAGGTCCTTCTTGGCGCGGTTCTCCACGACCCCGAGCGCGTCCCCGACCTTCTCGACCAGGCCCTCCGGCGCGTACTCCAGCGAGAGGTGCACGGAGGTCTGCCCGCCGCCCAGGTCCTCGAACGTGACGGCGCCCGCGTTGGTCGCGCCCTCGGTGGCCGCCCAGGCGACCTTCGCGTCGCGGACCTGCTCGAGGATCCGCGCCTCCCACTCACGCTTGACGCCCGCGATCTCCGCGACCCACCGCAGGCGGTCGTCGCCGAGCTGGGTCACCGACTGCACGCCCCCCATGAACCGGGGGAAGTCCTCGAACTGGGTCCACTGGTTGTACGCGACGGAAACCGGCACGTTCACCAGGACCGACTCCTCGACCTTCGTCGTCATGACGTCTCCTCGTCCGACCGGCGCCGGGCGGCGGCGCTGCACCCGGCCGGTCCAGCATGCGCGCCGCGGCCGGGGAACGCCCGCGGTCAGCCCGCGAAGGCGATGCCCTCGTCCGAGCCGGCTCTGCGACGGGTGAGGTCCGCCCCCGCTCAGTACCGCCGCTATCCGCGAACGCGCTGCGAGGCTGCGCGGGAGTGGTTCCGCACCGCGGCCTCCAGCATCATCTCGAGCTGCTCGGGCCGGCTGACACCCGCGAGCTCGAAGATGCGAGGGAAGGTCGAGGCCGCGCCGTGCCCCGGCAGCGCGTTGACCTCTCCGACGAACACAGCCTGCCCGCGGGAGACGAACAGGTCGAAACGCACCGCGCCCGCAACGCCCGAGCGCTCGATCATCAATCGGACGGCGTCGAGGCACTCCTGCGCCGCGCCGCCCTGGTAGAGGACCGGGAGCTCGTCGAGCGAGTACTTCCACCGGGGATCGCGCCACAGAGCACCTGGCGCCCTGATCTCCATCGGGGGGCTGATCCGGGCCGACGCCCCCACGATTGCCGCGACCTCCACCTCGATGAACGGTCGGGGAACTTCCTGCTCGATCAGGACGAGGTTGTCGTGGTCGGCTGCGGCCCGAACCGCGGTGCCGAGGCCGCCGGGTGCATCCACGCGGCTGATGCCGTACGAGGCGCCAAGGCGGGCCGGCTTGACGTACCAGGGTCCCGGGACGGCGGGCGACGCCGAGACACCGTCTCGTCCGACGTCGTGCAGCTCCCAGGGTACGGTGCGCAGGCCCCACCCGGTGAGCAGGGTGTTGAAGGTCGCCTTGTTGGCAGCGAGCGCGGCGGCGTCGGGTGGCGACCCGACGTACGGGACGTCCAGGAGCTCGAGTGCGCCCTCGAGACCGGAGATGAGGGGGAGGACGACGTCGTGCTGCCGCGCGGAGGCCAGCGCTGACCACCGGGTGTCCGGGTCGGCCGGTACCTCCAGGGTCTCGACGCGGTGCCCAAGAGCACGGGCCGCTTGCTCGAGGTGCGCTGCGGAGCCCCGGGTTCCGGCGGCCTCGGCGGTCCGACCGCCGGCGATCAGGACGATTCTCACGAGCTTCTCCTCACGATGATGCCGCGCCCGGCGAAGAACTGGGCGAACCTCTCGGGGGCGCAGCGGGCGTCGGCCGCGGTGGCGCCGAGTCCCGACGGGTTGTGGAAGACGAGGTGCCCGTCCCGGATGTCGTGCACCAGCACGAGGTGGCCCCCGCGGCGGCTCGGCCGTCGGTCGGGCCAGCGGATCTCCGACGAGACGGAGGCGATGACGTACCAGTCGCCGGACGCGACATGGGACGAGAGCTCGTCCACCTCGAGCACACCGCGGACCACCGCCTCGATCCCGTAGTCGGCCCGCACCCACTCGACGAACGGGCGGTAGAACATCCCGTCGATCCCACCGTCGTCCTGCGGGACGAGGGCGCCGGTCGCGACGGCGCGGCGCAGGAGGGCCGCTTTGGGCTGCTCGGGGTGTCCCAGGTCCGAGAGGACGGACTGGAGGCAGGCGATCCCGCACGTGTTCAGCGACCACCGTCGGTACTCCGCACCCGACGCGTACCCGTCGGCACCCCAGTCGTGCAGCGTCGCGGGGTCCTCGCGGCGCTCGATCACCGCGTGATTGCACGCCAGGTCGCCCCACTGGGAGAAGTAGCGCGGTGACCGCCTCATGCTCGCCCACCCCGGTAGGAGCGCAGCGACCGCGCCCACGGCACGAGGGGAATCTGGAGAGCGACGAGCGCCACGCCGACGAGCATCCCCACCGAGGTGCCGGCACGGGCGACCAGCACCCCGCCGAGCGCGGCCCCGAGCGGGCTCGCTCCCCAGCTCACGAACCGATAGGCACCGGTCGCCTGTCCGTACACCTCGCTCGGAACCACCGACTGCCGGAACGCGAGCACCCCCGCGGACCACCCCGCGAGCCCGAGACCGTAGATGACCAGGCCACACGCCACGATCACAGCTGGCGCCCCGAGAGCGGCAGGGACGAACAGCCCGAGCTGACCGACGATCATCGCCAGCAACCCGGCCAGAGCGGAGAGACGAGGGAGCAGAGGGGGGAAGACCCTGCTCCCGAGCAGCGCCCCGATCGCAGGGCAGCCCACGAGAAGGCCGAAGACAGCGCTGCTCGCCCCGAGCCCGGCAGGACCGGTGACGTGGAGGACGAAGCACACGCTCCACAGCCCGTACGCGAGCATGCTGACGGTGCCGATCACGGTGGTCGCGCGCAGAGCGTCCGACGACCACAGTGCGCGGAGACCCGCTCCCCAGCCGGAGCGCGGTCCGGCCGCGGACGAGCGCGACCCGACCGGCGGCCGTCGGGCCTCCCACCGGCGACGGGCCGCCCCCGCGCCGATCTGCGCGCTCAGGGCTGACGCGAGGCTGACGAGCGCGTTCCACTGCCAGAACAGCCCGGCTACGGTCGGACCCACGAACTGGCCCAGGGACACCTGGGTGGCCTGGAGGGCGCTGTTGGTCCTCGGACGGTCGGACTCGGTGAAGTCGTGGACGACGCTGACCTGCGTCGCCGTCTCGAACAGGACCTCACCCGTCGCCGCGGCGAGGGCGGCCGGGACCAGAAGCCCCCAGGTGGACGTCAGAGCCGCGGTGGCGATGAGCAGGAGTCCGCCGAGCTTCAGGGCGAGGCCGACGGCGAGCACCACGCTCGGCCCCCGGCCGTCTGCGGCTCGGCCCGCCGGCAGCGACGCCACGAGCCACGGCAGCCGTGCCGCGGTCTGCACCACCCCGACGAGCATCTCCGCGTGCGGGGCCGCTGCCGCGGCGAGCGGGAGCAGGGTCCGGGCGATGCCGTCTCCCGTGGCGGAGAGCCCGGACATGCCGATCAGGTGGCGAGCCCGCGGTCGCGCCTCGCCGGCCTCGCTCACCGCGCGACCGCCGCGGTGAGCAAGGCACCCGTGTGCCCGTTGATCACGCAGTCGCCCCGACCGCCGGGCAGGAACCGAGCCAGCATCCCCGACGCCCTGCCCTCGACGAGGTACGCCCCCCAGACCGCAGCCGCCGGTCCTCGTGGAGTGTGCACGACGTCGGGCGTCGCCACCCGCTGGACCACCCACCCACCTGGTCTGGCGCCTCGGCACAGCGAGGCCCAGACGTCGGGAGCGGTGGTGCGTCCGATGGCCACTCCGGTTCCGCCCAGCTCGTCCACCGGTTTGAGGACGAGGTCGTCGCGCAGCGCCACCGCGTCCTCGACCGGAATCCCCTCGAGGCCGGGCGGCGCATTCCCGAGGACGCGGGTCTGCGGGACTAGTGGCGCGTCCGACCGCTGGAGCGCTGTCGCTGCGAGCAGGGCCTTGCTGGACAACGCTGTCGCGAACTCGCCGCACAGCCAACGGACCTGCGACTCGCGCCCGTAGCCGTAGTCCCGAGGGGCCAGGCCGTGCGCGAGCGCGTCCTGGACGGCGAAGAGGCGGAGCGCGACGTCCCGTTCCCGGTCGACACAGTGAGGCACCTCAAGGAGCGGGACGAGGTCGGACGAGAAGCCGAGCTCGCCGAGGTGGTGCCGGGTCGAGGCGAAGTACCGCTCGGGGTCTCCGGTCGCGAGCCACGGCCACACCGGGATCACGACCCGACACGCACCCAGCTCGCTCGCTCGCCGCGCGACCCAACGAAGCCTCGCGTGGTGGGGCCGCGCGCCGATGGACGGACCGACCCGCCTCGCCCACGCCTCGACGTCGATCGAACCGCCCGCCGAGGTGCCGACGTTCATCTCGAGCACGGTCGGACGTCCGGCCTCGAGCACGAAGTCGACACGGCAGAAGCCGACGGAGTCGTCGTCCCACTCCACCGGAACCTCGGCGGCGAGCTGTTCTCCCAGGCCCAGGGTGCGGGCGAACTGCGCCGGTGCCGGCTCCCAGATGGCCCGCGCCGCCGCGAGGTGAGCCCGGAACACCCGCTCGAGCCATGAGGTGACGGTCCGGTACAGCGGTGCGTCCCACAACAGGACGCCGCCGGGATCCTCGGACGACCACCCCTGGAGCTCGCCGTGCGGAGTCGCCGCCTTCCGGAAACGGACGCCCGTCACGGACGGTACCGATCGGTGCTCGCCGCGCTCGCGAGCTGCCGTCGGACGAGCTCGGGGTACCCCACCCCACCGGCCGCCGCCATCGTCGCGAGGTTGCCCGACCGTGCCATGCCGGGGAGAGCGTTGACCTCGAGGAACCTCGGGATCCCGTCCTCCGGGACCAGGAAGTCGAAGCGTGCGAACCCGCTCAGCCCGAGCCGCTCATAGAGCCGTTCGCAACTCCGTCGCAGGCTCCTGACCGTGTGCTCCGCGAGCGGGGCCGGGCAGTGGTGGCGCCGCAGGGTCGCATCGTGCTTGATGGTGTAGTCGTAGAGCGGCCCGTCGAACTCCGTCTGCAGGATGGGCAGGTGCTGGACGCCGTGGCTCTCGGCGATGCACGCCACCGAGATCTCCTTGCCCACGACGAAGGGACTGAGCACGAAGTCGGGGTGTTCCCACGTCGTGTCGGCCAGCGCGGCAAGGATCATCTCAGCGGACTCGCCGACGACGACGCCGCGACTCCCACCACCCGTGGCGGGCCGCAGGACGACGCGCGGACCGTAACGGTCGACGAAGTCGGCGATCTGGACGGACGGCGTCGCCGCGGTCACGCGAAGCCAGACGGGGACGCTCACGCCCACCGACTCGGCCACGCGGTTCGTGACCGCCTTGTGCATCGACATCGCCGCTCCGAGCACGCCCGGTCCGGTGTACGAGACTCGAAGGGTCTCGAGGAATCCCTGGAGCTTGCCGTCCTCGCCCCACTGGCCGTGGGTGGTGAGGAAGGCGACGTCACCCGGTCGCAGGGCGGCGTCGGCGATCGACACCAGGTCGATCGTGCGGTGCTCGACCCCCATCTCCGCGAACGCTGCCGCGACGTCCCTGCCCGAGATCAGCGAGCCGTGCCGCTCGGGGCCCGGCCCGCCGGTGATGAGCCAGGTGGTCGGTCGCGAGCCGGCTGGGGTGCGCATGTCGTCGTGCACGGTCGTCTGGGCAGTCACATCGATCCCCTGCGTCGTGAGCCTCGGATCGCGATGCGCCGCGATCTCGACCACACGCTATGGCTAGCGGACCGCTGTGACCCGACCATTCAGGTACCGGTTTCTCCAGAGGGAGTGAGTATTTCCACACCTCGCTCGGAATGTGCTGTGGTATGACGCAGGGGAATGTGCGAAAAATGCCCCATTTGCGTGGTAGGTGGGGCTCGGCGGTTCGAGATCCAGAAGCGCCCGCGGTCAGCCCGCGAACGCGATGACGCCCGTGATGACCAGGCTGATCGCGATCGTCCACAGCGTGATCGCGATCGCCTGCCAGGTGAGGATGCGCCCGCGGGAGATGCCGGAGGCGGCCAGCGCCGCCGCGGTGAAGTGGGTCGGGATGAGCAGCGGCCCGAGCAGGCTGACCCCGGCGACCCCGTACCGGGCGAACGCGCGGTCGAACTTCTGCCGGCTCGCGCTCGGCGCCGACGGGGCGCGGCCGCCGCGCGTGACCACGGCCTGCCGGGTGCGGGCGCCCACCGCGACGACCAGCAGCACGGCGAGGAAGTTGCCCGCGATGGCCGCCGCGGCGGCCGCCACGGGGTTGATCCCGCCGACCACGCCGATCGCGGCGGCGCCCTCGCCCTCGACGAACGGGACGGCGCCGGCGAGCGCGACGCCCGCGGGCTGGAGCCAGTCGGGGAGCTGGGCGACGAACTCCTGGAACTGGGGGACGACGTCGGGCAGACCAGCCATGGTGACCTCCGGGGTGCGGTGCGGACGGGTGCTTCTCGGTGCCTCCATCCCACGTCCTGGCCCCGGGCGAGCGGCAGTGGCGCGGTGTCATCGGCGTCCGTGAGGTCCCGGGGGTCGCCCCGTGACGGATGTCATGGCCGTACGGTCGGGTCCATGGCGGAGCGGGGGCGGGCGACGTGGGCGGGGGCGGCCGGCCCCTACGCCGGCGGCGTGCGCGCGACCTGGTGGTACACCGTCGCCGGCCTGGTGTTCCTCGACCTGGTCGTGCTGACGAACTGGTGGCTCTGGCTGGGCGAGCTGCCCGAGCACGTCGTGCTGCCGGGCGGTGCCGCGCTCGCGGCGCTGGGTGCGGTGCTCCAGCTCGCGGCCGCCACGGTGCTGGTGTGCGACTACCCGGTGGGCGCGCCCGGGACCACCGAGGACGGGGACGGGGGTCCGAACCGCAGCCGCCGTGGCCGGCGCGCGGTCGCGCTGGTCGTCGGAGCGGCCGGAGCCGTCCTGCTCGGCGTCACGACGGGGTCCTGGATGCTCGGGTCCGGCGTGCTCGCCTTCCTCCTGAGCCTGCTGCCGTGGCCGAAGGGCGTCCGCTGGCGGCTGATCGCGGTCCTCACCCTGGTGCTCGCGGGGCTCTGGGTGGTCGACGCGCCGCGGCTCGGCATCGACACCGACGACGCCGACCTGTCGACCCTGCCGCCGACGCTGATCCTCCTGCTGCCGGCGCTGTCCGCGTTCTCGCTGTGGTGGTGGGACCTGGTCCGGGAGCTCGACCGGGCGCGGGAGGCGGCGGGCGCAGTGTCGGCGATGCGCGAGCGGCTGCGACTGGCCGGCGAGGTGCACGACCTCCAGGGCCACCACCTGCAGGTCGTCGCGCTGCAGCTCGAGCTCGCGGAGCGGCTGATCGAGCGCGACCCGGCCGCGGCGGCCGAGCAGATCCGGACCGCGCGGGCGTCGGTCGACGAGGCGCGGGCCGGCACGCGGGACCTCGCGACCCGGTTCCGCGGCGTCCCGCTGCCCGACGAGCTGGCGAACGCCGCCGACCTGCTCCGGGCGGCCGGCCACGAGGTGCACGTGCAGGTCGGCCCGGGCGCCGAGCACGCCCCGGCGGACGTCCTCGGCCCGCTGGTCCGCGAGAGCGTGACGAACGTGCTCAAGCACGGCGGCGGGACCCGGGCGCGGATCAGCCTGCGGCGCGACGGCGACCGGTGGCGCTACGCCATCGCCAACGACCGCGACCCCGGATCGGCCCGTGACGCCACCGCGCCGGGCGGGACGGGCATCGCCGCCATCCGGGACCGGATCGGCGCATTGGGCGGCGAGGTGCACGTCCGCCGCGACGAGGAGTTCGAGCTGACGGTCGCGGTGCCCGTCGGCGCGGGAGAGGGGGCCGGCGCGTGATCCGGGTGCTCATCGCCGACGACGAGGACATGATCCGCACGGCGCTCGCGGCGCTGCTGCGGCTGGAGCCGGACCTCGACGTGGTGGCGGAGTGCGCGTCGGGCGCGGAGGCGCTCGCGGCGGCGGAGCGCGCCCGGCCCGACGTGTGCCTGCTGGACCTCGAGATGCCCGGGATCGACGGCATCGACACTGCCGCGCGGCTCGCCCGGACGGTGCCGACCCGGTGCCTCGTGGTGACCCGGCACGCGCGCCCCGGCGTCCTGCGTCGCGCGCTGCAGGCGGGCGTCGACGGGTTCCTGCCGAAGTCCCGCCCGGCGCAGGACGTCGCCGAGGTGATCCGGCTGGTCGCAGCCGGGCGGAGGTACGTCGACCCCGAGGTCGCGGCGGACGCGCTCGCCGACGAGCGCAGCCCGCTGACCGACCGCGAGCTCGACGTGCTGCGGGCCGGGCGGCGCGGGGAGACGATCGCCCAGATCGCGGCCGCCGTGCACCTGTCGCCCGGGACGGTGCGGAACCACGTGTCGTCGGTCCTCGGCAAGCTCGGGGTCGCGACTCGGCAGCAGGCCGTGCTGGTCGCGGAGGAGAGGGGCTGGATCTGAGCGCGTCGGGCTTGTGCCCGGCGGTCCGCCCGTCGAGGCTGCTCGCATGACCGAACCGGATGCTGCCGAGGCGCCGCTCGTCGTCGCCGACGCGGCCGCGTGGCGCGCGTGGCTGGACGCCCACGAGCACGAGACCACGGGTGTGTGGCTGGTGCTGGCGAAGAAGGGCACGGTCGAGCCGACGTCGCTGACCTACGCGCAGGCCCTGGACGAGGCGCTGTGCAGCGGCTGGATCGACGGGCAGAAGCGCAGCCGCGACGACGCGACCTTCCTGCAGCGGTTCACGCCGCGGCGGGCGCGGTCGATCTGGTCGCAGCGGAACGTCGAGCACGTCGCCCGGCTCGTCGCGGACGGCCGGATGCGGGCGCGCGGGCACGCCGAGGTGGACCTCGCGCGCGCCGACGGCCGGTGGGACCGCGCCTACGCCGGCTCGGCGACCGCGGAGGTCCCGGCCGACCTGCTCGCGGCCCTCGACGCCGTCCCCGCCGCACGTGCGGCGTTCGACGCGCTGGACCGGCAGGCGCGGTACTCGGTGCTGCACCCGCTCATGGTCGCGCCGACGCCGGAGGCGCGGGCGCAGCGGGTCGCGCGGGCGGTGGCGCGGCTGGCGGGGGAGTAGGGCGCTACCGGGCGGTCCCGGGTCGACGCGCCCCGGGACCCAGCCGGACCGGGACCGCCCGCCGGGTCTGCGCGAGGCGGTCGCGCAGCCGCGCGTTCTCCGCCTCCAGCTGCGCGACGCGGTCCCCCAGGGCGGCCGCGCGGTGCTGCGCGTCCGCGAGCCGGCGACGCAGCGCGGCGTCCTGCCGGTCGGCGGGCTCGGGCGGGACCGTGGCCTGGAGCGCCCGGATCCGCGCGGCGAAGTCCCGGTGCTGCCGCAGGTAGGTCACCGAGCAGTGCGCGGCGATGGCGATGGACAGGAAGTCGAACGGGCCGCCGTCGCGCTCGGCGAGGTCGATGGCGTGCTCGACGTGGTCGCGCACGACCTCGGCGCGGTGCCGCGCCTGCTCGATCACGCCGTCCTGACCCGGGACGTCCTGCTGCACCCACTCGTCCGACTGCACGGGCTCACCCTGCTCCTCGGGCGGGGGCGGGGGCCAACCTGGGAGCGGTCGGCGTCCCGGGGACGGCCTCGCGGTGGGTGGGCATAGCCCCGCCGACGGCCGCGGGGTGCGACCATCGGCCCAGGTGGCGTGTGACGCGCGCCTCGGCCGACGGAGCCGGGGCCTGCTCGCCGCGCGCCGGCGCGGACCCGATGCCACGCTCACCCCATGACCGGAGACGTCCAGCACGCAGCCGCCCGCGCCGGTGACCACCCGCTCCTGGAGAAGGGCGCCCGCCTCGGCTACGCCGCCAGCGGGGTCCTGCACCTCCTCCTCGCCTGGGTGACCGTCCAGCTCGCCTGGACGTCGGGCGGCGAGCAGGCCGACCAGCAGGGCGCGCTCCAGCAGGTCGCCGGGAACGGCTTCGGCCAGGTGCTGCTGTGGGTGCTGCTGGTCGGGTTCGTGCTGCTGGCGCTGTGGCAGGCGACCGAGGCGATCGCCTGGGGCGAGACCGCCGACCGGCTGAAGGCCGCGGCGAAGGCCGTGACGTACGCGGTGCTCGCGTTCACCACGGTGTCGGTGCTGACGGACCAGTCGTCGGGTGGGTCGGGCGGCGCGACGTCCGGGTTGCTGTCCTCCGGGTTCGGGCGGGTGCTGGTCGGGCTCGTCGGGCTGGGCGTCGTCGCCGTGGCGGGCTACCACGTCGTGAAGGGGTGGAAGGAGAAGTTCCTGGAGGACCTCGAGTCCAGCCCCGCGCCCTGGGTGCGAAAGGCCGGGAAGGTCGGGTACATCGGCAAGGGCGCGGCGCTCGCGGTCGTCGGGGTGCTGCTCGTCGTCGCCGCCGTGCAGGCCGACCCGGAGAAGGCCGAGGGGCTCGACGCGGCGCTGCACACGCTGGCGGGCCTGCCGTTCGGGGCGGTGCTGCTGACGCTCGTCGCGCTCGGGTTCGCCGCGTACGGGGTGTACGCGTTCGGGCGGGCGCGGCACGCGAAGGTCTGACCCCTTCTCCGGGGCGATGCGCGGGACTAGCGTCGCGCGCATGGGACAGGTCATCGCCTCGGCGACCACGTCGCTCGACGGCTTCATCGCGCGGCAGGACCACGGGATCGACGAGCTGTTCGGCTGGTACGACGCCGGCGACGTCGTCGTGGAGAACCACGGCGACCTGCCGCCGTTCCGGCTGACGGAGGAGAGCGCCGCCTACTGGCTGGCGTGGCGCGAGCAGCTGGGGGCGCTGGTCGTGGGGCGCGAGCTGTTCGACCTCACCGACGGCTGGGGCGGGAAGCACCCGCTGGGTGTGCCGTTCGTGCTGCTCACGCACCGGCCGGTCCGGGAGTCGGCGGCGCTCGGGTCCCCCGACCTGGTGGTCATGCACGAGGGCGTCCTGGAGGCCGTCGCCGCGGCGCAGGAGCTCGCGGGGGACAAGGTCGTGGGCGTCGCAGCCGGGACGATCGCGTCCCAGGTGCACGCGGCCGGGCTGCTCGACGCGGTGAACGTCGACCTCGTGCCGGTGTTCCTCGGGTCGGGGCGGCCGTACTTCACGGCGCAGGCCGGCGGGCCCGTGCCGCTCGGCGACCCGACGGTGGTGGTGCCGTCGCGCGGGGTCACGCATCTGAGCTTCCCCGTCCGGCGCTGAGGTCGGCGGACGACGGTGAGGTCGTCACGAACGTCTGACGACCTCGCGCCGATGGGACGACCTCGCCGCGGCGCCGCGGGGTCAGTGGACCTCGTGCACCCGGTGGTGCAGGTGCGCCACCCCGTTCGCGAACCGCTCCAGGTCCAGCAGCTCCAGGTCGACGCGCACGTCCCGCGGCAGCGCCCGGGTCCCGCCACCGACCAGGACCGGCGACACGAACAGGTGCACCTCGTCGACGAGCCCCGCGCGCAGCGCCAGGCCGGCGAGGTGCGCGCCGCCGATCAGCACGTCGTGCGGCGAGCTGTGCAGCAGCCGGCGCACCGCCTCCGGGTCGAACGTGGCCTCGACCTGGGTGCGCGCGCTGCGCGGGGTGGTGAGGGTGGTCGAGTAGACGACCTTGTGCGCCGCGCGCCAGAGCTGGGCGTACTCCTGGACGGCGGGCGGCTCGTCGGCAGTCTCCATCGTCTCCCACGCGACCATCACGTCGTAGAGCCGGCGCCCGTACAGGTACGTCCCGACGCCCCGGTGCAGCTCGTTGACCCGCTGGTGCACCGCCTCGTCCGGCATGCTCCAGTCGAACCGGCCGTCGCGATCGGCGACGAACCCGTCGAGCGACGTGATCGCGGAGTAGACGAGCCTGGCCATGGCCGACCTCCCGACGTGGGCGGGTCCCGCGACGCCGCGGGTCAGGGCACCAGGACAGCACACCGGGATGCGCCACGCCCGTAGGGTCGGGGCATGAGCCTCGACGTCGGCGTCCTGCTGCCCCGTGACCTGCCCGCCCACCAGGTGCTGCCGTACGCGCGGCGCGCCGACGAGCTCGGGTTCGCCGAGCTGTGGGTGGTCGAGGACCTCGGGTTCCGCGGCGGGATGGCGCAGGCCGCGGCGGCGCTCGCGGTAACGGAGCGGATCCGCGTCGGCGTCGGCATCCTGCCGGTCGGCGCGCGCAACGTGGCGTTCGCGGCGATGGAGGCGGCGACCGTCGCGGAGCTGTTCCCGGGTCGGCTGCACCTCGGCATCGGCCACGGGATGCCGGACTGGATGCGGCAGGCCGGTGCGTGGCCGTCGAGCCCGCTGACCGCGTTCGAGGAGTACGTGACCGCGCTGCGCGCGCTGCTGCGCGGCGAGGAGGTGACCGTCGACGGCCGGTACGTCCGGCTGGACGGCGTGCGGCTGGAGGCCCCGCCGTCCGAGGTGCCGCCGGTGCTGGCGGGGGTCCGCGGGCCGAAGTCGCTCGCCGCGGCCGGCCGGTGCGCCGACGGGACGGTGCTCGCCGAGCCCGTGGGGCCCGAGTACCTCGCCGCGGCGATCGCGCAGATCGGCCACGCCCCCGACCACCGCGTGGTGGCCTACGACGTCGCGGCCGTGGACGTCGACGCGGCCGCCGCGCGCGACCGGGTGCGGCCCGCGCTGGCCTGGATCGGCGACCCGGGCTGGGCGCCGCACATCGACCCGATGGACTTCGCGGGGGAGTTCCGCGCCCTCCGCGACCGGACCCCGGACCGGGCGGAGTTCGCGGCCGCGCTGCCGGACGCCTGGGTCGACCGGCTCGCCGTTGTCGGGACGCCGGAGCAGGCCCGGGCGCGGCTGGACGGGCTCGCGCTGGCCGGCGCCGACGCGGTGGTGCTGGCGCCCGCCGGTCCGGACCCGCTCGCGGGCCTCGAGGGGCTCGCGGCGGTGCTGTGAGCGTGCTCGCCCGGCTGGTCCGTGCGGCGCCGGCCGGGGCGCTGGCGCTCGCGCTGGTCGCGGGCTGTGCGGCGGGCGACGGCGCGGACGACGGCGGACGCGGTGCGGACGTGGCTGCCGGCGGTTCCCGCTCGGCGGATGCGGACGCGGATGCGGATGCGGGCGAGCCGACCCGGGCCGCCTCCGACGAGCCCCACCCCGGCGGTCCGCCGCCGGGCGTCGTCGTCGACTACCAGCTCGGGGGCGGCTACCCGGCCCCGGACGGCGTCGGCGGTGTGGTCCGCGACGTCACCGACGAGCCCGAGCCCGGCCTGTGGTCGGCCTGCTACGTCAACGGCTTCCAGACCCAGCCCGGCGACCGCGACACCTGGCTGACCGACCACCCCGACCTGGTGCTGCGCGACGACGCGGGGGACCCCGTCGTCGACGAGGGCTGGCCGGACGAGCTGCTCCTCGACACGAGGACCGCGGCCGACCGGGCGGCGCTCGCGGAGCTCGTCGGGGCGCAGGTCCGTGCGTGCGCCGAGCGCGGGTTCGCCGCGGTGGAGCTCGACAACCTCGACTCGTGGACCCGGTCCGGCGGCCGGCTCGACCAGGACGGCGCGGTCGACCTGGCGGCCCGGCTGGTGGCGGTCGCGCACGACGTGGGGCTCGCTGCGGGGCAGAAGAACACCCCGCAGCTCGGGACCCGCGGGCGGGACGAGGCGGGGTTCGACTTCGCGGTGGCGGAGGAGTGCGCGCAGTACGACGAGTGCGCGGCGTACACGGAGGTCTACGGCGACGCGGTGCTGGACATCGAGTACACCGACGCCGGCTTCGCCGCTGCCTGCTCCGACCCGGACCGGCCGCCGTCGACGATCCGCCGCGACCGGGACCTGAGCACGCCGGACGATCCGGCGTACGTCTTCGCCGCCTGCTGACGGGGCGGCGCCCGGACGGCGGCCGGCTGATCCCCACCCGATTCCCCCGCCGCGCCCTGATCGATCGGGCGACCGTGCGAGAAAGGGCTGGGGACCAGGCGCGCCCCGCACGACGACGGCCCCCCGACCCGATCCGCGGGTCGAGGGGCCGTCGTGCGGCAGGGCGTCAGCGCTGCGCGCGCACCCGGCGGGCGACGAGCACGAGCGCGCCGCCGGTCAGGAGCATCAGCCACGCCCCGGCCATCACGAGGCCGGGCTGCGCGCCGGTGACGGCCAGCTCCGGGTCCGCGGCGGCGGGCGTCGCCGCCGGCACCGCGAGCTCGACCGGGAGGGTCGCCCACCGGCCGGAGGTCCCGCCGGTGGCGATCACGGTGTGCGCGCCGGACGGCACGTCGGCCGGGATGTCGGCGAGCAGCCGCGCGACGCCGTCGGCGCCCGCGACCGCCGTGCCCAGGAACACCGGGTCGGAGTGCAGGTAGAACGCCACGGTCTCCCCGGGCTCGAAGCCCTCGGCGACGAGCTGCATCTGCTGCCCCGGGGCCGTGGCGGCCTTCGGGGTGTCCAGCGTGGCGCCGGGCAGGGCGCCCACGCGGCCGGGCTCGCCCGCGACCGTCACCGTGATGACGCGGGTCGCGGCCGCGGCGGCCGAGGTCTCCGGCAGCTCCAGGACCAGGGTGTGCGTGCCCGGGGCCAGGACGGGGAGCGTGACCCGGACGCGGCCGTCGGCGGGGACGTCGCCCCGGACGAGCACGGTGTCGCCCGAGCGGACGAGCCACGTGCTCGGCAGCGGGGTGCCGCCGACGGTCACGTCGAACGCGCCCGGCGTCGCGACCGGGACGTCCAGCCGCTCCGGCGCGGTCACGGTGGCCGGGACCTTGATGACCGTCACGGTGCCGGTGCCGGTGGCGGACCGGTACGGGCCGGCCGACCCGGAGGACGCGCGGGCGAACGTGTGCCGGTTGTCCTCCGGGGCGTACGTCGCGGTGGCGGTCCAGCGACCGAGGGAGAGGCCCGGGACGACGACGGACGCGGTGCCCTGGGTGCCGAGCGCGACCTCGTCGAGGACGACCGGCGCGCCGCCGCCCTGCGGGGTCAGGGTGACCTGCACGTCGCCGGCGGGGACGGGACCGCCCTTCGGGCCGGCGACCGTCACGGGCACGGTGGCGTCCCGGCCGGCGACGATCGTCGAGGACCCGACGGTGACGGTCGGGGTGGCCTTGGCCACGGAGGCCCAGGCGGTGCCGTACTCCTGGCCGTAGCCCGCTGCGGTCACGCGGACCTCGAGCCAGATCTCCTGGCCCAGGTCGCGGGTGCCGGGGGTGAAGGTGGCCTGCTCGGAGCGCAGCTCGCCGTCGACGTACCACTGGTGCGCGAACGACGCGCCCGCCGGCCAGCCCGACGGGACCGAGGTGAGCGTGGTGCCGGCGGTGGCGACACCGTTCGTGGTGCCGGTGATGGCGACCGCGCCGGACATGGTGCCCGGCAGCACGACGGGGGCGTTGGTGCTCACCGTGCGGGGCGCCAGCGGGGCGCGCGTGCCGGTGACCTCGGCGTGGATCGCCTTGCCCAGATCGGCGGCCGTGGGCGTGTACGTCGGGCCGGTGCCGAGCACGGTGCCGTCGGCGTCCTTCCACGCGTAGGTGAGCGTGAGCCCGTCCGCCTCGGACGGCGCCCAGCCGTGGGTGCCGACCGTCACCGGCGCGCCGACGGTCGGCGTGCTGGTGAGGCCGACGACGCCCGGGGTGATGGCCGTGATCGGGTCGACGCCGACGTAGCCGGAGGCGGACGCCGCGTACCCGGTCGTGCCGGTGTAGGCCGCGACCACGCTGGTGGGGCCGGTGATCGTGCGCGTCAGCGTGGCGGTGCCGCCGGAGAGCGGCACCGGCACGTTCTCGGTGCCGCCGATGGTGAAGACGACGTCACCAGCCGGGGCGCCGGGCACGGTCGCGGTGAAGGTGACCTGGTCGCCGGTGACGACGCCGGTCGTGCGGGACGCGGTGAGCGTCGTGGTGGTGGCGACGTCCTGCTCGACCGGGCCGTCGAGCTCGACCGTCCGGTTGGCCGGGAAGTACCCGTCCTCGCGGAACGGGCAGCGCAGGTGCAGGTTGTACAGGCCGGGGTCGACGTCGGCGTAGTCGACGGTGAACGTCCCGGCGCGCTGCGTGGGCGTGTTGGTCGTCAGGGTGACCCCGCCGGACACGCCGGTCTCCTCGCCCGTCCACGTCCAGAGCGACCAGTCGGCGCCGCGGGCGGTGTCGCCCTCGTCGAGCTGGCAGGAGAACTGGTAGGTCACCTGCTCGCCGGCCGCCTCGGTGCCCGAGACGACGGAGAGCGAGGAGGAGTGGGCGAGGGCGGCGGGCGCCGAGAGCAGCACCGCGGCGACCGCGGCGACCGCGGTCAGCGCGGCGGGGCGCCGGAGGCGCCGGTGGAGGAGGCGTGGCATGGGGTCCCCGGGGTCGGTGGGAGGGTCGCGATCGACGGCCCCATCGGCAGGCGCCGCCGCCCGGAGCGCAAATCCGCGCGGGACCTTGGTCCCGGTGGGTGCTAGCACCCAGACCGCACGACGACGGCCCCCCGACCCCGTCCACGGGTCGAGGGGCCGTCGTGCGGCGGGGCGTCAGCACAGCGCGCGCACCCGGCGGGTGACGAGCACCAGGGCACCGCCGACCGCGACGAGGAACGCCGCGGCCAGGCCGAGGGCGCCGCCCTCGGAGCCGGTCACCGCGAGCTCGCCGGCGCCGGTCGCCGCCGGCGTGACGGCCGCCGGGGCCGCCGCGACCGGGGCGGCCACCGGGGTGACCTCGGTCGGCACGGGGACGGCCAGCTGCACCGCGAGCGTGGCCCAGCGGCCGGTGGTGCCGCCGGTGGCGTACACGGTGTGCGCGCCCGTGGGCACGTCGCCGGGCACGGTCGCCATCAGGCGGGCGATGCCGTTCGCGTCCGCGACCGCGGTGCCGAGGAACACCGGGTCGGAGTGCAGGTAGAACGCGACGGTCTCACCGGGCTGGAAGCCCTCGGCGACGAGCTCCATCTGCTGGCCCGGGGCCGTGGCGGCCTTGGGCGTGTCGAGCGCCGCGGACGGCGTGGTGCCGGTCCGGACGGGCTCGCCGACGACGGTGACCGTGATGGTCGCGGAGCCCGCGGCCGACAGCTCCGTGGCGGGGACCTCGAGCACCAGGGTGTGGGTGCCCGCGGTGAGCACCGGGACCGTGACGGCGAACCGGCCGTCGTGGGTCGCGCCGTGGCTCAGGACCGTCGTGCCCTCGCGGAGGGTCCACGAGGCGGGGAGCACGGAGCCCGGCACGGAGACCTTCGCGTCGAAGGTCGAGCGCATCGCTACCGGGACCGTGAGCGTGGCCGGGGCGGTGACCGTGGCGGCGGCGGGCAGGACCTTCAGGGTGCCCTCGCCCTGCGCGAACGTGTAGCCGCCGAACGACGCGCTCAGGATCGAGAAGGAGCGCGCCCACATCTGGTCACCCGTGTAGGACGCCGTGAGCTGGTAGGAGCCGGCCGGGAGGTTCGGGATCCGGTAGGTGGCCACACCGTTCTCGAGCGACTGACCGGTGAGCGGCTGGCTGTACCCGTTGCCGTGCACGTACAGGTCGACCGGGCCGGTGACCTGGGGACCCTTCGCCGGGCCCTTGACCGAGATGGTGACGATCGCGGCCGCGCCGGCCGTGATCGTCGGGGCGGACACGGTGACCGTGGGCTGCGCCTGGACCCAGCCGGCCGAGCGCACGGACTTGTACGTCTCGTAGCCCTCGGCGCGCACCTCGAACTCGAGGTCCACGAACTGGCCGATCTGTCCGGCGGCCGGGGTGAAGGTGCGGCCCGAGCCGACCTGCACGCCGTCGACGGTCCAGCGGACGGTGTACTCGGCGCCCGGCGCGAAGCCGGTCGGCGTGGCCGTGTACTCCTTGCCGTAGGCGAGCTCGTAGCCGTTCGCGGCGTCGATCTGGAACCAGCCCTCGGGCATCGGCTTCAGGCCCGCGTCGTCGTCGGAGTCGGAGTCGTCCGAGTCGTCGGAGTCACCCGGGAGCGTCGGGTCGATCGTGTTCCAGGCGACGATCGTGCCGGCGCCGCGGGTGCTGCCGTCGGGCGACGTCGGGTCGGCGACCAGGTAGATCATCCGGTTGAGGTCGGTGGGCGTGTAGGTCGTGCCCCCGCCGACGACCGGGCCGTCGAAGTCGTCCAGGCGCCACTCGTAGGTGAAGGTCGTGCCGGCCATCCAGTTGGTGGTCGGGCGCACGGTGATCGGCGTGCCGATGGTGGCGACGGGGTCGCCCCACTCGTCGGCCGTCGTGCCGGAGAACACGAAGTCAGTCCACTCGTCCGGCGCCTCCACGCGGTCGTCCGCCTGCTGGCCGTCGTCGACCGGGGTGCTCTCGACCGGCGTGCTCGGCTGCGGCGTGACGGGACCGGCGGCGGGCGCCTCGGCGAGGACGATCCCGAGGTTCTCCTCGAGGACCGTGACGAAGTGCTCCCCGTCGTAGGCGATCACCGTCAGCTTGAGCTGCTTGCCGAGGTCCGCGGACGTCGGGGTGAACTGGGCGGAGGCGCTGCGCCACCCGTTGTTCGTCCGCCAGTCCCAGGAGTACTCGGTGCCGGTCGGCGCCGGCTCGGTCTGCTCGAGCGTGAGCGTCTGGCCGACGACGGCGACGCGGTCGCCCTGCTGGTCGACCGAGTAGCCAGAGACGCGGAAGCCGCCGGCGGAGAACGACGGGCCGGGTTCGGCGGAGCCCTGGTCGCTGTCCGGGGCGTTCTGCGCGGGCGTGGTCGTGCCGGTCGACGGCTGGTCCGCGACCGGAGTGGTGTCGGCCGGGACGTCGGTGTCCGAGGTGTCGCCCTGCGTCGGGGTGCCCGGCGTCGGCGAGGTGTCCTCCTCGGAGCCCGACCCGGTCGTGACCGGGGTCGACTCCACCGGGGTCGACTCGACCGGCGTGGTCGAACCCTGCTCCGGGGCGTCGGGCTGCGGGTCCGGCTGCGGCTGCGGGTCGGCGGGCTGCTGCGGGTCCGCGACGGGCTGGGTCTCGACGACGGCGTTCGGGTCGGTCTCGCCCTCGTCGGCGGCCGCGGCGCCTGCCGGGATCAGCATCGCCGCGACGACCGCGGCGGTCGCGAGGGCGACGGGACGCCGCATGCGTCCCGATCGCGTGCGCGAAGTGTGCACTGGGTTCTCCCCCTGTCGGACGGGGAGCGATCCCCGTGCTCGTTGAACGGGGGCCTCATCGGCGCGAGCGCGCGACGCGTCAGGGATTCTGAGGTTCGGTGCGGCGCGCGTGGGTGGTACCACCCCGGCCCCGGCGCGGGGCGGGCGTTGACCGGCGGGGACGCGGCACCGCGCGACGGCGCGACCCACCCGACGTACCGTGAACCGATGGCGATCGGAGACGACTCCGGCCTCGACGACGGCCGGGTGCTGGTGCGCGGGGACCTCGTGGTCGAGGTGCCCGCGCGGTGCGTGCGCGTCGCGGACCGCCCGGTCCCGCTGACCCGCAGCGAGTTCGAGATCCTCGTGGCGCTCGCGGAGCGCGCCGGTCAGCCGGTGTCGAAGGACGAGCTCGCCGTGGCGGTCGCGGTGCACGGGCCGCACGCCGTGCCGACGCCGACGGACGCGGACCGCCGCAGCATCGAGGTGCACATGGCGAACCTGCGCCGGAAGCTCGCGGAGGGGTCGGGCGACCGGACGGCGATCAGCACCGTGCGCGGCCTGGGCTACCGGCTGACGCCCGAGGTGCGGGTCCCGGAGCAGCGCGACGGCACCGCGGGCTGAGCCGCGCCGCCGCCGCGCCGGACCGGGCGCCGCGGAGGTCGGGTCAGCGGGTCGCTGCGGCGAGCGCGGCGCGCAGCCCCTCGGCGTCGAGCTCGGCGCCGTACGCGGGGGTGTCCCGCTGGAACCGCCAGCCCTCGGACAGCGGACCCGCGTCGACGACGTCGAAGCCCCACCGGTCGATGAGCGCGGTGACCTCGGCCTTGGCGTCCGCGTCGTCCCCCGCGATGGCGAGCGCACGGCGGCCGGGCGTCCCGGCGGGCGTGCCCTTCGACCCGAGGTCGGCGGCGGTGATGTGGTTGAACGCCTTCACCACGCGGGCGCCGCCCAGGTGGTCGGCCAGCAGCTCGGCGCTGGTGGTCGAGCCGTCGTCGAGCGCGGCCACGTGTCCGTCGCGCTCCCAGTAGTAGTTGTTCGTGTCGATGACGACCTTGCCCGCCAGCGGCTCGGCGGGGACCTGCGCGTAGGCGTGGAACGGCACGGTGACGACGACGACGTCGCCGTCGGTCGCGGCCTCCTCGGCGGTGCCGGCGCGCGCGCCGTCGCCGAGCTCGGACACCAGGTCGACGAGGGTGTGCGGACCGCGCGAGTTGCTGAGGACGGGCGTCTGCCCGTGCTGGACGGCCAGGCGGGCGAGCGCGCCGCCGATGTGGCCGGCGCCGATGAATCCGATCGTGGTCATGCCGGGCCAACGCGGACGAGGGCGCCCGTTGTTCCTGGTCAGCCGACCCGGTTCCGCCGTGGGGAAAATCCGTTGGTGCCCGCGGCGGGGCGGACGTACGGTCGAGGCACACGGGAAGGAGGTGGTCCGAGACATGAAGTCTTCTTGGACGCGTGAGGTGACTGCCCGCTAGTCGCGGACAGCAGTGTTCGGACGGATTGCGATCCGTTCGCCGCGCCGCCGGTCCGACCGGCGACCGCGACGGGCGAATCCCCGCAGTCGCCGCAGCCCGTGGGAGCCGCGAGCTCGTCCTTCGCGGCAGGGCCCTCCAGTAGGAGGCCCGGCCCACGGGCTGTTCCCTGCCCGGGCGCGGACGCCTGGGCAGGACGGGCTCAGGCAGCGCCGAGCCGCGCCCGCAGCCCCGCGCGCACCGCCGGCCACTCGTCGGGCAGGATCGAGAAGTACGCGGTGTCGCCCCGCGAGCCGTCCGGCGCGAGCCGGTGGTTCCGCAGCACGCCCTCGGGGACCGCGCCGAGCCGGGTGATCGCCGCGACGGAGCGGGTGTTCCGGGTGTCGGCCCGCAGCGCGACCCGCGCGCAGCCCCAGACGTCGAAGGCGTGCTCCAGCATCAGCAGCTTGCAGGCCGGGTTGTTCGACGTGCCCCACCAGCGCGGGGCGAAGAAGGTGTGCCCGATCTCGACGCGGGGCACCCGGAGGTCCCGGTCGTAGAACGACGTGCTGCCCCGGACCTCGCCGGTCGCGGCGTCGAGCGCCGCGAACGCCAGCCGGCCGGGCGCCGCGCGGGCCCCCTCGATCTCGGCGCGCCAGGCGTCGACGCCGACGGGCAGCGCGGAGGACATCCCGGCCCACACCCGCGCGTCGACGAACGCGGCGAGCGCCTCCGCGTGGGGGAGGTCGAGCGGGACGAGCCGGGCGCCGTGGCCCTCGAGGATGACGTCGTGCAGCACCCGGAGAGCATGCCGCACCCGACCCCTTGCGGTCGAAAGCTAATGGCATTAGCCTGTGGGCTATGGACAACAACGACGCACGACGCACGCTGCACCTGCCGCGGCCCGAGGGGAGGGTCGCCTACGACGACGCCGGCACCGGCCCGCTCGTCGTCATGGTCCCCGGGATGGGAGATCTGCGGTCCACCTACGACGAGCTCCGTGCCGCCCTGCTCGGCGCGGGCTACCGGGTCGTCACCACCGACCTGCGCGGCCACGGCGACTCCGACGCCGGGTTCGCGACGCACGGCGACGAGGCGACGGCGGGCGACGTCGTCGCGCTGGTCGAGCACCTGGCCGCGGGGCCCGCGGTGCTCGTCGGCAACTCGATGGGCTCCTCGGCGGCGGCCGTGGTCGCGGCCGACCGGCCGGACCTGGTCCGCGGGCTGGTCCTGCTGGCGCCGTTCCTGCGCGACCCGCAGCTCCCCGGCGCGGTGCGCGCGGTGATGCCGCTGGTCTACCGGGCGATGCTCGCGACCCCGTGGGGCGCCGCGGCCTGGGCCGGCTACTACCGGTCGCTGAACAAGGGCACCCGGTCGCCGCGGCTGGACGCGCACACGGCGGCGATCCGGGCGAGCCTCCGCCGCCCCGGCTACCTGGGCCAGTTCCGCGACCTGGCGCTGGCGCTCACGCACGCGCCCGTCGAGGCCCGCGTGCCGCGCATCCAGGCGCCCGCGCTCGCGGTCGTCGGGGCGCTCGACCCCGACTGGAAGGACCCCGCCGCCGAGCTCGCGTGGATCCGGGACGCGATCGGCGCCCGGGCGGTCCTGGTCGAGGACGCCGGGCACTACCCGCAGCACCAGACCCCGGACGTCGTGGCCGAGGCGGTGCTCGGGCTGCTCGCGGACGTCGCGCCGGTGGCCCCCGCCGCACCCGCCGACGGGGGCGCCGGTGCCTAGGGCCGGCCTGTCCCGCGAGGCGGTCGTCCGGATCGCGCTCGACCTGGTGGACGACGGCGGACCCACCGGGTTCGCCGACCTCACGCTCGCCAAGGTCGCCGCCGAGGCCGGCGTCGCGACCCCCAGCCTCTACAAGCACGTGGGCTCGCTGGCCGCGCTGCGCCGGGAGGTCGCCGTCCTCACGGTGCAGGACCTCGGCGCTCGGCTCGTCGACGCGACCGTCGGACGCTCCGGCCCCGACGCGCTCCGGGCGCTGGCGGGAGCGATGCGCGGCTACGCCCACGCCCACCCGGGCCGGTACGCCGCCGTCCAGGTCGCGCCGGACCCCGCCGACCCCGACTCGGCCGCGCTGGCCGCCGCGGCGGCGCGCACGGTCGAGGTGATCGCGGCTGCGCTGCGCGGGTTCGACCTGCCCGAGGAGCGGTCGGTCGACGCCGTGCGGGCGGTCCGGGCGGGCGTGCACGGGTTCGTGGCCCTCGAGCTCGGCGGCGGGTTCCGGATGCCGCAGGACCGGGACCGCAGCTTCGACGTGCTGGTCGGGATGCTGGTGGCGGGCGTCGCGGCGCTCGCGGCCGACGACGGCGCCGCCACGGGCTGAGCCGGGCGCCCCGGCGCGTCTAGGGTGGGCGCGTGGCCGAGCTGAAGACACCCCGCGAGATCGAGGCGATGCGGGCGGCGGGTGCCTTCGTGGCCCGCGTGCTGAGCAGCCTGCAGGACGTCGCCCGGGTGGGCATGACGCTGAAGGAGCTCGACGCGCACGCGCACCGCCTGATCGACGACGCCGGCGCCCACTCCGTCTACCTGGGCTACCACCCGTCGTTCGGCGCGATGCCGTACCCGGGCGTGCTCTGCACCAGCGTGAACGACGCCGCGCTGCACGGTCTGCCGTCGGAGCAGGTGCTCGCGGACGGCGACGTGCTGAGCATCGACTTCGCGGCGCAGGTGAACGGCTGGGTCGCCGACTCGGCGCTCACCTTCCAGCTCGGCACGCCCGACCCGGAGTCCCAGCGGCTGATCCGGGTCACCGAGGAGGCGCTCGCGGCGGGCATCGCGCAGGCGCGCCCGGGCAACCGGATGGGCGACATCTCCGCGGCGATCGGCGAGGTCGGCCGCGCGGCGGGACTCGGGATCAACGCCGACTTCGGCGGCCACGGCGTCGGGCGCACGATGCACGAGGAGCCGCACGTGCCGAACCTCGGCCGCCGCGGGACCGGTCTGAAGCTCAAGGCCGGGCTCGTCATCGCGATCGAGCCGTGGTTCATGGCCGGCGGCGACGGCTACGTCATCGACCCCGACGGCTGGACGATCCGGACCGCCGACGGCTCGCGCGCCGCGCACGCCGAGCACACCGTCGCGATCACGGCCGACGGCCCGCTGGTGCTCACGGCCCGCAAGGGCTGACCCGCGGCGGGTGGCTCCCGCCGGCCCGCGCCCGCGCCGCCGGCCCGCGCCCGCGCCGCCGAGCCGGTCGCGCCGCCGAGCCGACGCGCGACCGACGCCCCGCGTTCACCCCGCCGACGCCCCCCGGCCAGCGCGGTCCGCGAACGTGACGTGGACGCCCGTCGCGGTCGCGCGGACGCCTGGACGGGCGGGGGCGGCGCACGCTCGGGGGAGGTCGGGCGCCGCCCCCGTCGCGTCGTGGCCGCGGTGCCCGCGAGGCCGGCGGGTCAGGCGCGCAGGTGCGCCCACTCCTGCGGGTTGACCGTCAGCCACTCCGCGAGGGACTGCGCCGGGCGGCCCGACAGGCGACGGACGATCGGCGACGGGGTCGCGAGCTCGCCCGTGGCGATCGCCGTGTACGAGGACACCCAGCCGTCGACCTCCCACGGCTCGGCGCCGTACCCGGCACGGGACGCGTAGGCCTCCTCGACCGTCTCCGGGTGGTACGTGATCTCCCGACCGGTCGCGGAGGACAGGGTCTGCGCCGCCTCGGCGAGGGTGTACCCGCTCGGGCCGGTGACGTCGTAGGTGGCCCCGTCGTGCGCGTGCGCCCGCTCGTCGAGCAGCACCGCGGTCGCCACGTCCGCGACGTCGTCGTGCGCGACCGCGGCGACCAGGCCGTCGCCCGCCGGCCCGCGGATCACGCCGTCCTCGCCCACGAAGTGCACGACCGCATCGTGGTACAGGCAGTCCCGCAGGAACGTGAACCGCAGGCCGGACGCGCGGATGTGCTCCTCGGTGACCCAGTGGTCGCGGGCGAACGTGAACGTCGCGTCGGGTGCCGCGCCCATGAACGACAGGTAGACCAGCCGCTCGACCCCGGCGTCGACGGCCGCGTCCACGGCGGCCCGGTGCTCGGCGACCCGGTCCGCGGACTCGCGCCCGGATACCACGAAGACGGTCCGGGCGCCCGCGAACGCCGCCCGCATCGACGCCACGTCGCGGTAGCCGGGGCTGAGGGCGACCTCGGTCTCGGTGCCCGGGATCGACGGGGCGCGGTCGGGGGAGCGGACCACCAGGCGCTGGTGCGCGCCCTCCGCGGCCAGCCGGACGGCGAGCCGGCGGCCCACCCGGCCCGAGGCGCCCGTCACCACGATCAGGTCGTCGTCCATACGTCTCCTCCGCACCGGTCGGCCCGCGGGGCGCGTGCCCCGGCTGGCAGCGACGGTAGCGGTGCGGGGGCCCGTCGGCGACGGGGGCGGACGGCAACCCTGACGCCGCGTGAGAGTACGATCCCGTCGGCCCCCACCCGACCTCGAACGGATCCCCGTGCCCGCGACCCCCCAGCCCGCCCCCGCGCCGCCCGACGGTGCGCACCCCGCCGTCCCCGAGGCGGACGCCTCGTGGTCGGTGCGCACGGCGCTGCGCTCGCCGGCCCGGCTGCGCACCGAGGTGCTCGGCGGCCTGGTGGTGGCGCTCGCGCTGATCCCGGAGGCGATCTCGTTCTCGATCGTCGCCGGCGTGGACCCGCGGGTCGGGCTGTTCTCGTCGTTCGTCATGGCGGTGTCGCTGGCGTTCCTGGGCGGGCGGCCGGCGATGATCTCCGCCGCGACCGGCGCCGTGGCGCTGGTGGTGGCCCCGGTCGTGCGGGACCACGGGGTGCAGTACCTGCTGGCGACGGTCGTGCTCGGCGGGGTGATCCAGGTGGCGATGGGGCTGCTCGGGGTGGCGCGGCTCATGCGGTTCATCCCGCGGTCGGTGATGGTCGGGTTCGTCAACGCGCTCGCGATCCTGGTGCTCGTCGCGCAGCTGCCGCACCTGGTCGACGTGCCGTGGGTGGTCTACCCGCTGGTGGCGGCGGGGATCGCGATCATCGCGCTGCTGCCGCGGCTCACGACGGTGGTGCCGGCGCCGCTGGTGGCGATCGTGCTGCTGACCGTCGTGACCGTCGTGGCGGGGCTGGCGGTCCCGCGGGTGCGCGACCAGGGCGAGCTGCCGGACAGCCTGCCCGCGTTCGTGCTGCCCGACGTCCCGCTGAGCCTGGAGACGCTGCGGATCATCGCGCCGTACGCCGTCGGGCTCGCGCTGGTCGGGCTGCTCGAGTCGCTGATGACCGCGAAGCTCGTCGACGACGTCACCGACACCCACTCGGACAAGACCCGCGAGGCCTGGGGCCAGGGCGCCGCGAACGTGCTCTCCGGCCTGTTCGGCGGCATGGGCGGCTGCGCGATGATCGGCCAGACGATGATCAACGTGAAGGTCTCGGGCGCCCGCACCCGGATCTCGACGTTCCTCGCCGGCGCGTTCCTGCTGGTGCTGGTCGTGGTGCTCGGCGACGTCGTCGGGGCGATCCCGATGGCCGCGCTGGTGGCCGTCATGGTGATGGTCTGCGTCGCGACGTTCGACTGGCACTCGGTGCGCCCGTCGACGCTGCGCCGGATGCCGCTGAGCGAGACCGCGGTGATGCTCGTGACGGTCGCGGTCACCGTCGCCACGCACAACCTCGCGTACGGCGTCGTGTCGGGCGTCCTGGTGGCGACGGTGCTGTTCGCCCGTCGCGTGGCGCACCTGACGACCGTCACCCGGCTCGACGCGGGGGAGGACCCCGGCGTGCGGCGGTACGCGGTGTCCGGGGCGCTGTTCTTCGCGTCGTCGAACGACCTCGTCTACCAGTTCGACTACGACGGGGACCCGGCCCGGGTGGTCATCGACCTGGCGGACGCGCACGTGTGGGACGCGTCGACGGCGGCCACGCTGGACGCGATCGTCACCAAGTACGCCGCCAAGGGGAAGACGGCGGAGGTGGTCGGGCTGAACGCGGACAGCGCGCGGCGGCTCGGGCGGCTGGCGGAGGCGCTCGGGGGCGGCGGGCACTGAGCGGGCCGGGGGCCGGGCTCGCGCGCGAGCCCGGTGCGGGGCGCGGGTGCCAGGATGGACGACGGACCCGACGACCCCCTGGAGGACCCGGCGTGACGGACGACCGCTACCGCGTGATGACGGTGTGCACCGGCAACATCTGCCGGTCCCCGATGGCCGAGGTGGTGCTGCGCGCCCGCCTGGAGGACGCCGGGCTCGGCGACCGGGTGGTGATCGACTCGACCGGGGTCAGCGACGAGGAGCACGGCAACCCGATCGACCGCCGGGCCCGCGCGGCGCTCGCGGCGCGCGGCTACGACGTGCCCCGGCGCGAGGCCCGCCAGGTGCGGGCCGCCGACCTGGCCGACCGCGACCTGGTGCTGGCGATGACGGCGTCGCACGCCCGGGCGCTCCGGCGGATCGCCGGTGACGACGAGGAGGCCGCGCGGGTGGTGATGTTCCGGACGTTCGACCCGGCGGCACCGCGGGTGGCCGACCGTGCCGACGAGCACCTCCTCGACGTCGACGACCCCTGGTACGGCGGGCCGGAGAACTTCGAGCGCTGCCTGGACGAGATCGAGGCGGCCGCGGACGGCGTGGTCGACGCGGTCCGCGCGGCGCTGTCCGACCGGGACGCCGCGCGGGCCTGACCGCGGGCGCGCCGGGCGGGGGCCGGGGCAGGATGGGGCGGGTGAAGGTCTCCGCGCGCTCCCAGGTGCCCCCGTTCGCCGTGATGGACATCGTCGCGGCGGCCAACGCCCGCCGCGCCGCCGGCCAGTCGGTGCTCAACCTGTGCGTCGGCGAGCCGTCGACCGGCGCCTCCGACGTGGTGCGCGAGCGCGCGGTGCAGCTGCTCGCGGGCGGGGACCTCGGGTACACCGAGGCGCTCGGCAGCCCGGCGCTGCGCGCGGCCATCGCCGCGCACTACCGGTCCTGGTACGGCGTCGACGTCGACCCGGCGCGGGTGGCCGTCACCACCGGGTCGTCGGGCGGGTTCATGCTCGCGTTCCTGGCGGCGTTCGACGTCGGCGACCGGGTGGCGCTGGCCCGGCCCGGGTACCCCGCGTACAAGAACATCCTGGCGTCGCTGGGCTGCGAGGTCGTCGAGCTGCCGTGCGGTCCGGAGACCCGGTACCAGCCGACGGTCGAGCAGCTCGAGGCGCTGGACCGCCCCGTCGACGGCCTCGTCGTCGCCGGCCCCGCGAACCCGACCGGCACGCTGATCGACCGGGCGTCGCTCGACGGGCTCGCCGCGTGGTGCGCGGGGCACGGGGTCCGGCTGGTGTCGGACGAGATCTACCACGGCATCACCTACCCCGACGCGGTCGCCGCCGAGCCCGGACCGGCCGGCGCCCCGACCGCCGCGACCTCGCTCGGCAGCGGCACCGTGGTGGTCAACTCGTTCTCCAAGTTCTGGGCGATGACCGGCTGGCGGCTCGGCTGGCTGCTGCTGCCCGAGGACCTGGCCGCGCCCGTCGACGCGCTCGCCGGCAACGTCGCGCTGTGCCCGCCGGCGCTCGCCCAGCACGCGGGCGTCGCGGCGTTCACGCCCGAGGGGTACGCCGCCGCGGAGGCGAACGTCGCCCAGTACGCGGCGTCCCGCCGGTCGGTGCTGGACCGGCTGCCGGAGCTCGGCTGGTCCCGGGTCGCGCCCGCCGACGGGGCGTTCTACGTGTACGCGGACGTGTCGGCGACCGGGCTGGACTCGCGGACCTGGTGCGCGCGGCTGCTCGACGAGGCCGGTGTCGCGCTCACCCCCGGCACCGACTTCGACTCGGTGGACGGGCACGACTGGGTGCGGCTGTCGTTCGCGTCCGCGCCGGCCGTGGTCGCCGAGGCGGTCGACCGGGTCGTCGCCTGGCAGCGGACGCTGTAGCGCCCACGCCCGCGGCGCCCGGAACCGCGCCCCGCTGCCGTCCGTTGGGCCGGTCAGGACGTGCGCCCCGACGGCGCGCACGGGCGAGGAGGGCGACATGAGGTGTCCCACGGACGGGGCCGAGCTGGTGATGGCGGAGCGGCAGGGCGTCGAGATCGACTACTGCCCGTCGTGCCGCGGGATCTGGCTGGACCGCGGCGAGCTCGACAAGATCCTCGACCGCGCCGCAGGGACGCCCACGCCGGGGGCGCCGGACCCCGGGCCCAGGGGCCCCGGCTACCCCGCGGCGCCCGCGCCCGGCTACCCGCCGGCCCCGGGCTACGACGGCTACGGCGACCGGGGCCACCGCGGGGACGGGGGCTACCGCGACGACCGGGGCCACCGCGACGACCGCGGGTACGACCGCCGCCCCGACGACCGGCGGTACGACGACCGGCGCGACCCCCGGTACCCGTACGGCAAGAAGAAGAAGCGCGAGTCCTGGCTGGGCGACCTGCTCGACTTCGACTGAGCCGCGGGCCGCGAGCACCGGACGTCGGTGCTCGCGGCCGCGACGTCAGGGCTTGCTGAAGTACTCCTGGCTGGCGATGATCCCGCCGATGATCGCCTCGACACGGCCGCCGCGCTGGATCTGCGAGACCCAGGACGCCTGGCCGACGGCGTCGATGTGCCGGTCCAGGAGGTCGACGTAGTAGCCGTCCACGACGGTCGTGAGGTGCTCGGACGAGAGCAGGAAGCCCATGGCCACGCTCGTCCGCGACTTGCCCTGCGCCAGCTGACGGGTCCACCCCGTGATCTCGGCAGCCGATGGGTTCCTGTTCAGGACGTGCTGGTAGAGCCGGGCGACCCAGGCCGAGTTGCTGCCACCGGCCCGCTGGTAGTACTCCGCGGAGGCGATGAACCCGCCCTCGATGCTCTGGACGGTGCTTCCCGTCTGCATGGCGCGGAGCCACGACGCCGCACCCGCCGGGTCGGGAGACCGGCCCAGGTAGGTCTGGTAGGCGCCCGCGATGAGGCGCGACCGGTACTCGTCCGACCCGGTGATGGCGTTGGCTACGGCGACGCGCGGCTGCCCGGCCAGGAGGTTGCGGGTCCAGCTGGTCAGGCCGGTCGGGTCGGGTGCGCGCAGGAACAGGTCCTGGTACACCTTCGTCACGTACCGCTGGATCTGGGACGCCTCGGCCGACGGGCCCACCGTGACCCGCGCGGTCCCGGCGACGGACGTGGTGGTGATCGCGGCGTCCGCCCCGGGGACGTCCCAGGTCTGCCCGATCGGGAGGGAGGGGTTCGCGAACGACGGGGCGGTGGGCCGGAGGTCGAGCAGGAAGCTCGTCGGGTACCGGTAGGTCGTGTCTGTCAGCACCAGGCGGGCCTGGACACCGGCCCATTCGGGGCGGTGCAGGGCGTCGGAGTCGACGGCCGGGCGGAAGTCGGCGAACACCGGGCCGAGGTCCGAGGTCAGGCGGACGCCTCGGACCCCGGTGGTCTGGGACAGCGGCGTGAGGTCGACCGTGGTGGTGGCGAGCACCGGGCTGTCGATCCTCGTCACGGTCGCCCAGCCGAGGGCGTCGGCGAAGCCCGAGCTCAGGCTGCCCGGCCGGGTCCAGTCGCGGCCCTGCCCCATGACGTCGGTGTCGTCGCCGTACTCGGTGACGGTGCAGGTCCGGCCGTCGGAGGTGAGCGGCACGCGGCCGCCGCCCGCGGTCGTGCACACGAGGGTGTTCGCGTGCCCGAGGCCGAGGTTGTGCCCGAGCTCGTGCGCGAGCACGTAGATGTCCGTGGCCCCGTTGAGCCAGATGGCGCCGCCGTTGATGGTGGCGAGACCGGCGAAGTCGCAGCCGGCGTGCTCCGGGAACCAGACCGCGATGTGCCGGGTCGACGTCGGCGTCAGCCCGGTCTGCTCGAGGACCTGGCCCATGATCGCGTCCTCGTCGCACAGCGCCGGCCGGGTCACGGTGACCGCCGCGCGGACGGACGTCTGCAGGTCCACGCGGCCGTTGCTCTGCCGCTCCCAGTAGGTCTCCGTCCCGGCGGCGGCGGCCTGCAGCTCGGTGGTGGGCACCGTGGCGGAGCTGCTCCACCGGGCAGGCACGACGACGAGCTGGTGCACGCCCGAGACGAGCGCCGCCTCCGGGAGCGACGTCGGGTCGGTCCCGCCGTCCGTCACCTCGACGTCCACGACCTGGGTGGCGGGCGCCACGGCGTCCTCCTCCGTCGCCAGCGCGGCGAGGGCACCGTCCTCGTCGAGCCCGGCCCGGGCCTGGATCGTCACGGTGACCGCCCCGCCCGCGGGCAGGCCCTCGGACGGACTCAGCTCGGCGCCGACGACGGGGGCCTGCACGGCGGACAGGTCGATCACCGCGTCGCCGACCTCGGCGTACGCGGTCGTGACCGACCCCTCCTCGAAGTGCCGGCCCTCGGCGCCGACGCGGTCGGACGTGCGGTACACGACCCGCCCGTCGACCTGGAACTCCTGGGTCGGCTCGTCGGCGAGCGCGGCGACCGGGGCCAGGAGGCCCAGGACGGCGGCGCCCGCCGTGGCGAGGCCGGCCCGGCGGCGCAGGGCCGGGTGGCTGGAGACGGTGGGACTCATGCGGGTCCTCCTGGGGCCCTGGTGCGGGCGGGACGGTGCTGCGGGGCGGGCGCAGGCCGCGCATCGCCCCCTGTGTGCTCGATGGTGCCCTCTTCCCGAGCCCGCGCGCTGGGGTTCCGGCGCGCGCGACCCGGATGGCGCAGCGTCTCCATCGGACGCCGGACCGCCCGCGTGAGCGGCCCAGGATCGATGGGGTCCGACCAGGTGACCTAGGGTCGCCTGCGTGGACGTGGCGGTGCTGGGAGCGACGGGGGACGTCGGGCGGCAGGTGTGCGCGCAGCTCATCGAGCGGCGGGTGCTGCCGACGACGTCGCGGCTGCAGCTGGTCGGGCGGCCGGGCGGCGCGTCCGGGCGGGCGTCCTACGGGCTGCGCGCCGACCTGGTCGACGCCTACGACGAGCACGCGCCGCTCATCGACGTGGCGCTTGACCCGGAGGACGTGGTCGCCGACGTCGTCGTGCTGACCGCGGGTCGGACCGCGCCCGCGCGGGCCGGGGCGGTGACGGACCGGGCGGCGCTCGCGGCGGAGAACCACGAGGTGTTCGCCTCCTACGCCCGCGCCATCGCCCGGCACGGCTCGGGGCACGAGGTCGTCGTCGTGGTGTCGAACCCCGTGGAGCTGGGCGTGGCCGTCGTGGCCCGCGAGCTGGGCCGGCACCGGGTGATCGGCATGGGCGCCTGGCTGGACACGCTGCGGTTCCGCCGCGAGGTCGCGGTGTCCCTCGGCGTGCGCCGGCACCGGGTCGGGGGCTTCGTGGCCGGGCAGCACGGGGACGACCTGGTGCCGCTGTGGTCGACGGTCCGGATCAGCGGGCTCGACGTCGAGGAGCGGCGGCGCGCGGTGGCGGCGCTGCGCGGCGGGCGGACGCTCGACGGGTTCGCGGCCGAGATCGAGGACGCGAAGCGGGACCTCGGCGGCCTGATGGCCGACGACGTGGCTGCCGCGTTCGACCTGGTCGAGACCTGGCCGCCGGACCTGCGCGGGGTCGCGCGGCCGTGGCTCACCCACCAGAGCGGGGCCAAGACGGCGGCGGCCACCGCGAACGCGACGGTCGACCTGGTGGACACCGTGCTCGACGGGCGGGACATCGTCGTCGCCGGCCAGGTCGCGCTGGACGGGGAGGTGGCCGTGGCGGGGACGCCGCTGCGCGGGGTGCTCGGGGTGCCGGTGGTGCTGGGACCCGAGGGCTGGACGCGCGTGCTGCTGGACGAGCCCGAGCCGGACGAGGCGCGCCGCCTGCTGGCCTCCGCCGCGCGGATCGACGCGATGCTCGCGCCGTGGGGCCTGGGCGCGGGGGCGGGCCGGTGACCGCCGTCGGGCCCGCGGGTGCCGCCGCGGCCGCCCCGGGGGCCGACCGCCGCTGGGTCGCCTTCGTGGCCGGCGCCGACGCGACCGGCACCCTCACCGCGCTGACCGGCGTGTTCTCCACCCGGGGCGTCTCGTTCGACTCGCTGACCACGGGCGACGTCGCTGACGGCGTCGGCCTCATCGTGGTCACGTTCACGGCCTCCGAGCGCCGGCAGCGCCTGCTCCTGCGCACGCTGCGGCGGCTCGCGGCCGTCCGGTCGGCCGAAGTGCGAGCGGTCGACGACCCGGCGGTCCGCGCCGCCGCCGTGGTGCACCTGCCGCGCGAGTCCGGGGCGTTCGTGCCGCCCGAGGGCGCGGCCGTGCGCTGGTCCGGCGACCCCGGCGCGGGCCAGCCGGTGCTGGTCGAGGGGCCGCTCCCCGAGGTCGAGCGCGTGGTGGCGCACGCCCGCGCCCGCGGCGCCGACTCGGCCGCCACGGTCGTGCTGCCGCTGCCCGCGGCAGAGTTCACGGAGCCGTAACGCCCGCCGACCGGACCCGCGGGACGAACGGCCCACGTCCGCGGTTAGGCTGTGACCCAGACAACTCAACACGCTGCTCGAACCGCGGCGGGAGAGCCCTCCCGCGCGACCGCCCCGGCGGTCGTGACCGCGAGGCGCCGAAGGAGCAACCCTCCCCGGGAATCTCTCAGGCCCCCGTACCGCCGTGGCGAGGCAACTCTGGAAAGCGGCCGGCTCACGCCGGCCCACCGACGGTGCAAGTCGGCGCGCCCCGGCCCTCACGGGCACGGCGGACCGGCAAAACTCTCAGGTCGTACGTCCGCGGCACGCCCGCGGCCGGCGGATGACAGAGCGGGGAGACGCGCACCACCCGCCCGTCCGCCTTGCACGTCCGACCCGCCCGGAGCAGCCGCGTGACCCACCTCGAGGACCTCCCCACCGACGCCCGCACGACGGCCGCCGGGACCCCGCGCGCCGCCGCGCCCGCGGACCGCACCGACGCCGCGCGCGGCTTCGCCGACCGGCACGTCGGTCCCCGCCCGGGCGACGTCGCGGGCCTGCTCGCGCACGTCGGCGACGGCTGGCCGAGCCTGGACGCGCTGATCGACGCGGCGGTCCCGGCGAGCATCCGCACGGACCGCCCGCTCGCGCTGCCCGAGGCGCGCGGCGAGTCCGAGGTGCTGGCCGCGCTGCGGACGATCGCGGACAAGAACACCGTGCTGACCCAGATGATCGGCCTGGGCTACCACGACACCGTGACGCCGCCGGTGATCCGCCGGAACGTGCTCGAGTCCCCGGCCTGGTACACCGCGTACACGCCCTACCAGCCGGAGATCTCCCAGGGGCGGCTCGAGGCGCTGCTCAACTTCCAGACCGTGGTCGCGGACCTCACCGCGCTGCCGGTCGCCAACGCGTCGCTGCTCGACGAGGCCACCGCGGTCGCCGAGGCGGTCGCGCTCATGCACCGCGCGGCGAAGGGCCGCACGGGCGTCGTCGTGCTGGACGCCGACTGCCTGCCGCAGACCCTCGCGGTGACGGTGGGCCGCGCCGAGGCCGCGGGCCTGGGCGTCCGGGTCGCGGACCTGACCGACGGGCTGCCGGACCTCGGCGACGAGGCGCTGGTCGGCCTCGTGCTCCAGGCGCCCGGCGCGTCCGGCGCCGTCCGGGACCTCGCGCCGCTGATCGCCGCCGCCAAGGACGCGGGCGCGCTGGTCACGGTCGCCGCGGACCTGCTGTCGCTCACGCTGCTCACGCCGCCGGGCGAGCAGGGCGCCGACATCGCGGTCGGCTCGGCCCAGCGGTTCGGCGTCCCGCTGTTCTACGGCGGCCCGCACGCCGCCTACATGGCCGTCCGCACCGGCCTGGAGCGCTCGCTGCCCGGCCGCCTGGTCGGGGTGTCGATCGACGCCGACGGCGCCACCGCGTACCGGCTCGCCCTGCAGACCCGCGAGCAGCACATCCGCCGCGAGAAGGCGACCAGCAACATCTGCACCGCGCAGGCCCTGCTGGCGATCGTCGCCTCGATGTACGCGGTCTACCACGGGCCCGACGGCCTGCGGGAGATCGCCGAGCGGGTGCACGCGCGGGCCGTGGCGCTCGCGGACGGGCTGCGCACCGGCGGCGTGGCCGTCGAGCACGCGCAGTTCTTCGACACCGTCCGCGCCGTGGTGCCGGGCCGGGCGCGCGCCGTGGTCGCCGCCGCGGCCGCCCGCGGGATCAACGTCTGGGCCGCGGACGACGACCACGTCCAGGTGACCTGCGACGAGGTGACCACCGAGGCGCACGTGGCCGAGGTGCTCGCGGCCTTCGGCGACGCCGACGCGGGCGCGCTCGCCACCGGGCACGCCGACGGCCTCGACGCCCCGGCGATCCCGGTCCACCTGCGCCGGACGAGCGACTACCTGACGCACCCGGTGTTCCACCGGCACCGCTCCGAGACCGCGATGCTCCGGTACCTGCGCGCGCTGTCCGACAAGGACCTCGCGCTCGACCGGACGATGATCCCGCTGGGCTCCTGCACGATGAAGCTCAACGCGACGGTCGAGATGGAGGCCATCTCCTGGCCCGGGTTCGCCGGCCTGCACCCGTTCGTACCGGCCGAGCAGGCCGCGGGCTACGCCGAGCTGATCGGCGACCTGACCGGCTGGCTGGCGGAGATCACCGGGTACGCCGCCGTGTCGGTGCAGCCGAACGCGGGCTCGCAGGGCGAGTTCGCCGGGCTGCTCGCGATCCGCGGGTACCACGAGGGCCGGCGGGCCGAGGCGATCGCCGCCGGCGCCGCGCCCGAGGACGTCCCGGTGCGCGACCTCTGCCTGATCCCGGCGTCGGCCCACGGCACCAACGCCGCGTCGGCCGTCCTGGCCGGGATGCGGGTCGTCGTCGTCGCGACCGCCGAGGACGGCTCGGTGCAGCTGGACGACCTGCGGGCGAAGCTCGAGCAGCACGGCCCCCGGGTGGCCGCGATCATGATCACCTACCCGTCGACGCACGGCGTCTACGAGGAGGACGTGCGCGAGGTCTGCGACCTGGTGCACGCCGCGGGCGGCCAGGTCTACATCGACGGCGCCAACCTGAACGCGCTGGTCGGCCTCGCCCGGCCGGGCGAGTTCGGCGGCGACGTCTCGCACCTCAACCTGCACAAGACGTTCTGCATCCCGCACGGCGGCGGCGGCCCCGGCGTCGGCCCGATCGGCGTGGCTGCGCACCTGGTGCCGTACCTGCCGGCGACCGACGCGGTGTGGACGGGGGACGAGGGCCCGCTCGCCGGCGGGGCCGCTCCCGCCGTGTCGGCCGCGCCGTTCGGGTCCGCCGGCATCCTGCCGATCTCCTGGGCGTACGTCGCGCTGATGGGCGGCGACGGCCTGCGCCGCGCCACCGAGACCGCCGTGCTGTCCGCCAACTACCTGGCCTCGCGGCTCGCCCCGCACTTCCCGGTGCTCTACACCGGCCCCGCGGGCCTGGTGGCGCACGAGTGCATCCTCGACCTGCGCGCGATCACCAAGCAGACCGGCGTGACGGCCGAGGACGTCGCCAAGCGGCTGATGGACTACGGCTTCCACGCGCCGACGCTGTCCTTCCCGGTGGCGGGCACGCTGATGGTCGAGCCCACGGAGTCCGAGGACGTCGCGGAGCTCGACCGGTTCGTCGAGGCGATGGTCGCGATCCGCGCCGAGATCGACGCGGTCGCGGCCGGACGCTGGGCGGTCGCCGAGTCGCCGCTGCGGAACGCCCCGCACACCGCGGCGTCGCTCGTCGCGGACGCCTGGGACAAGCCCTACGGCCGCGAGCTCGCGGCCTACCCGGTCGCGGGCCTCCGCGCCGGGAAGTACTGGCCGCCGGTCCGGCGGATCGACGGCGCGCACGGGGACCGGAACCTCGTCTGCGCCTGCCCGCCCATCGAGGCCTACGCCGAGGGAGCCGCGCTGTGACCGAGACGACCACCCCGACCACCGACGACGCGACGGGGGCCGTGCTGTCCCCGCTGCACGCGGAGCACGTCGCGCTCGGCGCCACGATGACGCCGTTCGCCGGCTGGATGATGCCGCTGCGGTACGCCGGCGACCTCGCGGAGCACCAGGCCGTCCGGACCGCGGCCGGGCTGTTCGACCTGTCGCACATGGGCGAGCTGCACGTGGACGGCCCCGGGGCCGGCACCGGCCTCGACCACGCGCTGGTCGGGAACATCTCCGGCCTCGCGGTCGGCCGCGCGCGCTACACGATGATCGTCCAGGAGGACGGCGGCATCCTGGACGACCTGATCGTCTACCGGCTCGCCGACGAGGCCTACCTGGTCGTGGCGAACGCCTCGAACGTCGCCGTGGTCGCCACCGCGCTGGCCGAGCGGCTGGCGCCGTTCGAGGCCTCGCTCACCGACCGGTCGCTGGAGACGGCGCTGATCGCGGTGCAGGGGCCCCGGTCCGCCGAGATCGTCGTCGGTCTCACCGACCCCGCGCACGCCGACGCGGTCCGCGACGTGAAGTACTACGCGGGCGTGCCCGCCACCGTCGGCGGTGTCGAGGCGCTGGTGGCCCGCACGGGCTACACCGGCGAGGACGGCTTCGAGCTGTTCGTGCCGGCCGCCGCCGCACCCGGTCTGTGGCGGGACCTGCTCGCCGCGGGCGCCCCGCTCGGCCTGGTACCCGCCGGGCTCTCGGCCCGCGACAGCCTGCGGCTGGAGGCGGGCATGCCGCTGTACGGCAACGAGCTCGACACCACCACCGCCCCGCACGACGCGGGCCTCGGGCGGGTGGTCCGCCTGGACAAGACGACCGCCGACGGCGAGCCGCTGCCGTTCGTCGGCCGTGCGGCGCTCGCCTCCCGGGCGCACGCGACCCCGTCCCGCGTGCTCGTCGGCCTCGTCGGCTCCGGCCGGCGCGCCGCCCGGCACGGCTACGAGGTCCTGACCTCGACCGCCGAGGACGCCGTCACGGTCGGCCGCGTCACGTCGGGTGCGCCCTCGCCGACGCTGGGCACCCCGATCGCCATGGCCTACGTGACCCCCGAGGTCAGCGCCGAGGGCACGGAGCTCGCGGTCGACGTGCGCGGCCGGCGCGAGCCGGTCCGCGTGGTGCCGCTGCCGTTCTACCGTCGGTCCTGACCGACGGACTCCCGACCACCCCCACCCGCCGGCGAGCGCCCGCTCGCGAGCAGAACCCCGGAGAGCACCATGAGCGACGTCCCCACGCACCTGCAGTACACCGCCGAGCACGAGTGGATCGACGGCGCCGAGCCGGCCACCGTCGGCATCACCAAGAACGCCGCCGACGCGCTCGGCGACATCGTCTACCTCGAGCTGCCGACCGTCGGCAGCGAGATCGCGGCGGGAGCGGTCGTGGGCGAGGTCGAGTCGACCAAGTCCGTGTCCGAGCTGTACTCCCCGGTGGCGGGCACCGTGGTCGAGGTGAACCAGGCCGCGGTCGACGAGCCGTCGGTCGTGAACGGGGACCCCTACGGGGCCGGCTGGCTGTTCCGGGTGGACGTCACGAGCGCCGGCCCGCTGCTGTCCGCCGAGGAGTACGCGGCGACGCTCACGGACTGAGACTCCCCCGGACGGCGGTTAGCCCGTTCGGGTGTTTCTGAGGAGCCTCTCAGGAGACCGCTTGCCGGACGGTGACCTGGGCCTTCGGTCCTAGCACATGGGCGGTCCGTCCCGCATCGTCCGCACGTCCCCGGGAACGGGTGAGAAACCAACTGCGATCGAGGCCGCCACACTTGCCGATCAACACCGGTAGACGGCAGCCGGAGACCCCCAGCAGCCGGGACTCGCCACACGCAGACCGGAGGACAGCATGGCCACCCTGGAGATCGCCCCCACCGCGTCCACCAGCATCCTGGGTGAGCCGCTCACGACGCGTGAGCGGGTCGTCCTCGCCGAGCTGGCGGAGGACGTCACCCTCGAGGACATCGCCCGCAAGCTCTTCGTCACGCGCAACACCGTGAAGTCGCAGGTGCGGTCGGTGTACCGCAAGATCGGCGTCTCCACGCGGGCCGAGGCCGTCGCCTGGGCCCAGGCCGCCGGCATGCGCTGACGCACCGCGACCCCCCTCGCCGGGGGTGACGGGCACCACCAGGGCCGCGACCCCCCTCGCCGGGGGTCGCGGCCCTGCGTCGTCCCCGCACGGGGTCGACGGGGGACGCCCGATGGCATATCGTCAATCGATAACATCGATCTTCGATACGCCTGGGAGGCGCCATGACGACCCGGACACCCTGGTTCACCAGCCGGTCCGACCTGCTGTCCCTGCTCGTGGTGGGCGCCGCCGTGATCGTCTGGCAGGCGATCGGCCTCGTCGCCTCGGTGGTACGCATCCTCCCGAACCGGGACGCCCCTGTGGACGTGATGATCATGGGCGCGACCGTCGACCTCCCGCTGGGGCCCGACGGTGCCGCGGTCGCGGCGACGGTGGACACCGCGACCCTCACGGTGTCGGACCTGCCGGCCGCCACCTACGTGGCGGCGCTCGGTGCCGCCGCGGTGCCGCCGCTCGCCACGATCGGCGTCACCGTGTGCGTGCTGCTGCTGTCCCGGCGGATGCTGGCGGGGCAGTTCTTCTCCCGCACGACCACCCGGCTGATCACGGCGGTGTCGCTGCTGATCGCCGGCGGGTGGGTCGCCTGGTTCGGCTGCTCGGTGCTGGCGTCGAACGGGGTGCTGGCGCAGATCGCCGACCGGGCGGTCATGGAGCAGATCACGTTCCAGGTGTCGTGGACGCCCATCCTCGCGTCCATGGCCGTCGGCGCGCTCGCCGCCGCCTTCCACGCGGGGGAGCGGCTGGAGCGCGAGACCGAGGGCCTGGTCTGATGCCGCCCGAGGACGACGCCGGGCGGATCCACTGCCGGCTGGACGAGCTGCTGGCGGAGCGCGGGATGACGCTCGCCCGGCTCGCCGAGCTGGTGGGCGTGACCGTGGTGAACCTGTCGGTGCTGAAGAACGACCGGGCGCGCGCGATCCGGTTCTCGACCCTGACCGCCGTGTGCGACGTGCTCGGGTGCCAGGTCGGCGACCTGCTCGTCGTCGTGCCGCGCGCCTGACCAGTAGCCTCGACCCCGCGGACCGGCGCTCGGAGCCGGTCCAGCAGGACGAGGGGGACCGATGACGACCGTGCGGACCGGGACGGTGCTCGTGGGTGCGCTGCTGGGTGCCCTGCTGCTCGCCGCCTGCGGCGGCCCGTCGGAGGCCGAGCGGGAGCAGGCGTTCGTCGACGCGATCGCCGAGCACGAGGGCGTCGACCTCAGCGAGGAGTGGCTGGCCCGGGACACCCTCGCGATGGGCAGCCAGCCGTGCCAGGCCATGGCGGGCATCGACGGCGTCGAGGGCGACGGCGGCGAGAGCGCGTTCGCGCGCTGGCTCGCCGAGGACGAGGAGTACGCGCTCGTGGTCTGGGACGCCGCCGTCGAGCACCTGTGTCCCGACCAGGCGGACCGGTACGCGGAGCTGCGCGACCAGGCCGGCGTGGGCTAGCCGGAGGTCGTCGCGCGCAGGACGTGCGCGGCGAGGTCGCGCGCGGACGGGGTCGGTCGCCGGGACCTGGCCCAGACCATCCGGAGCGTGCGGGTGAGGTCGACACCCTCGACCGCGACGCGGACCAGGTCGCCGCGGGCGATCTCGTCGGCGACGGTCAGCCGGGACAGCACGGCCGCGGCACCCCCTCCCCGCACCACGTTCTTCACCGCGGACGTCGACCCGAGCTGCGCGGGCGAGCCGGCGAGCGGGTGACCCGCGGCGGCCAGCGCCTCCTCCAGCACCGCGCGGGTGCCGGACCCGGCCTCGCGGACGGCCAGGGGCGCGCGCGCCAGCTCCGCCGCGGTGACCGGCCGCCGCCGGCGCGCCCACGGGTGGCCCGGCGCGACGACGACGACCAGCTCGTCGTCGCCGACCGGCCGGGCGTCCAGGCCGGCGGCGACGCCCGGGCCCTCGACGAACCCCAGGTCGGCGCGGCCGTGCAGGACCGCGTCCATCACGTCGCGGGAGTTGGCGACCACCAGGTCGACGACCGCCGCCCCGGCGGGCAGCGTCGCCAGCCACCCCGGGACGAGGTACTCGGCGACGCTCAGGCTGGCGGCCACCCGGACCCGGCCCTGCTGGGCGCTGCGCAGCGCCTGCACCTCGCGCTCGAGCGCGTCGGAGGCCGCCAGGACGTCCCGGGCCCGCCCGAGCAGGGCCGTGCCCGACGGGGTCAGCCGCGTGCCGGACGCCGCGCGCGTGACCAGCGTCAGGCCGGTCTGCCGCTCGAGCCGGCGCAGGCCGGTGCTGACCGACGGCTGCGCGAGGCCCAGCGCCCGAGCGGCGCCGGACAGGGAGCCGTGCGCGTCGACCGCGTCCAGCAGCTCGAGGGCGCCGAGCGGGATGCGTCGCGGGAGGACGGGGTCCATAGCCTCAGGCTAGAGCGTGGCAGGCAGGTCGGCGTTCCGCAGCGGCGCGCGGCGCCGGATGCTGGGTGGGTGCTGCCCGCTCCGCCCCCCGCCTCGACCGCTCCGCCCGTCGCCCCTCGCCGCGTGCTCGGCCTCGACCGGGCCGTCGTGCCCGGGCTGGCAGCCGCGCTGCTCGTCGGCGCCGCCTGCCTCGGCCTGACAGCCCTCGTCCCCGTGCTGCCGGGCCTGCTGGTCGCCATCGTGCTCGGCGCCGTCGCCCGGTCCGCGGGGCTGGTCCCGGCGGTGCTCGAGCCGGGGCTCGCGTGGACGGCCCGGCGCGTGCTCCGCGTCGGTGTCGTCCTGCTCGGGCTGCAGCTGTCCGTTCGGGACCTGCTGGGTCTCGGGGCGGGCGAGGCGGTCGTGCTGCTGGCCACGGTGTCCGCGACGTTCGCCGCGACGCTGTGGTTGGGCCGCGTCCTCGGCGTCGGGCGGCGCCTCACGCTGCTCGTCGCGACCGGGTTCTCGATCTGCGGGGCCGCCGCGGTCGCGGCGATGAGCCCCGTCGCGGAGGCCGAGGAGGACGAGGTCGCCACCGCCGTCGCGCTGGTGACGGTCTACGGCAGCCTCGCGATCCTGGTGGTCCCGCTCGCGGCGGGCGCGCTCGGGCTCGCCGACCGGACCGCCGGGCTCTGGGCGGGGATGTCGGTGCACGAGGTCGCCCAGGTGGTGGCCGCGGCGGGGACCGTGTCGGCCGCGGCGCTGTCCGTCGCGGTCGTCGCGAAGCTCGCCCGGGTCGTGCTGCTCGCACCGCTCGTGGCGGGGGTCGGGCTGGTGCGGCGGCGGGCTGGCGCCCGCGGCGGGGACGACGGCGGTGCTGCGGGGGGCGCTCCCGGGCGCCGGCGCGGCGCGGCGCCGCTCGTGCCGCTGTTCGTGGTCGGGTTCGTCGTCGCGGTGGCGGTGCGGTCGGCCGGCCTCGTCCCGGAGGTCGTCCTGCCGGCGGTGAAGCCGGTGACCACGCTGCTCCTCGGGGCGGCGATGACGGCCCTCGGGACGCAGATCCACCTCGGTCGGCTGGTGCGCACCGGTGGGCGCCCGCTGGCGCTCGGCGCGGCGGCGACGGTCGTGGCGATGGCAGTCAGCCTGGCGGGGCTGCTCGCGATCGGCTGACCGCCCGACCGCCCCTGACGAGGAAAGAGTTTCCGCACAGTTCACGCTTGCGTATCGGTCGGTCAGCCGCACCATAATGCGCGTTGACAGGCCTCTCGGCGCGCCGATACGTTGCCGACAACTCGGAAGCGAGCGAAAGGTTTTCTCGACAGTCCGGCGCACGCAGGCGTGCGCCGCATGTCCGTCCTGGCATCCGTTTCACGGTCTCAGCCGTGCCCGGGCGGTGCGCCCGAGGGTCGCGTCCAGCGCGCCCCTGACGCCCCGTGCCCAGGAGGTCCTGCCGTCATGCCCGTCACCGCCCGGAGGTCCGGCCGAGGGGGTGCCGCCCCCGTGCGGCGGCTCCTGTACTCCCAGCGGCTCGCGCCGTACCTGTTCATCCTGCCGTTCGTGGCCACGCTGGCGCTGTTCTGGATCATCCCGGTCGCCCGGTCGGTCGTGATGTCGACGCAGGAGGTCCTCTACGGCCAGACCACCTCGGTCGGCCTCGACAACTACGCCCGCCTGTGGAACGACAGCGTCTTCTGGACCGCGATGTTCAACAGCGCGCGGTACATGGTCCTGACGCTGGCGCTCCTCATCCCGATCCCGATGCTCCTCGCGGCCGTGGTGAACTCCCGGATCGGCAGCCCGCGGGTCAAGGCGTTCTTCAAGGCGTCGCTCTTCGTCCCCGCGCTCACCTCGGTGGTGGTCGCCGGCCTGGTGTTCCGGCTCATGTTCTCCGAGTCGGAGAACGCGGTGATGAACCAGGTGCTGCAGCTGGTCGGGCTCGGGCCCGTCCGGTGGCTGCGCGAGGACCTCACCGGGCTGGCGGCGCTCCTGGCGCTCGCCGTCTGGCGATGGACCGGCGTCAACACCATGTACTTCATCGCCGGGATGCAGTCGATCCCCGGCGAGTACTACGAGGCGGCGTCGATCGACGGCGCGAACAAGCGCCAGCAGTTCCTGCGGATCACGGTGCCGAACCTCCGGCCGACGATGGTCTACGTCACCACCATCAGCGTGTACGGCGGCCTCGCGATGTTCCTCGAGAGCTTCATGCTCTACGGCGGGAACGCGTCCCCCAACAACCAGGGCCTGACCGTCGTCGGCTACCTCTACCGCCGGGGCATCGAGCAGAACGACCTCGGGTTCGCGTCCGCCGTCGGGATCGTGCTGCTCGTCGTGGTCATGGCGATCAACATCACGCAGCTGACGCTCTCCGGCACCTTCAAGAAGGAGCACGTGCGATGACCGCGGCCCCCGCGCGCCCCCGCCCCGCGTCCCCCGCCCCGCCCGCGCCCGGCGCGGGTCGCCGCCGGCCCGCCCCGCGCGGCGCCCGGGCGCTGTCGGCCCTGCAGTCGGCCGCGCTCATCGCGATCGCCCTCGTCGCGCTCGTCCCGCTCGCCGCGATCCTCGTCGCCACGTTCCAGTCGGGCGCCGACATCATGCGCGGCGGGATCACGCTCGCCGTCGACCCGGCGACGCTCAGCCTGGACAACTGGACGATGCTGTTCACCGACTCCGGGCCGTACTTCCGGTGGTTCGCCAACTCGCTCGTCGTGACGGTGGTCCAGGTCGTCGGGACGCTGCTCGTGAGCTCGTTCGTGGCCTACGGCTTCGCGATGTACGACTTCCGCGGCCGCACCCCGCTCTTCATCGCGGTGCTCGCCATCATGGCCGTCCCGTTCGAGATGGTGATGCTGCCGCTCTACGTCCAGGTGAACGAGATGGGGCTCGCCGACACCTACGCGGTCATCGTGATCCCGTTCCTGGCCGCGGCGGTGACGATCTTCTTCTTCCGGCAGTACTTCCTCGGGGTGCCCCGGGAGATCCTCGAGGCCGGCCGCGTCGACGGCGTCACGGAGTTCGGCATCTTCTTCCGGCTCGTCCTCCCGATCGCGCGCCCCGCGATCGCCGCCATGGCGATCCTCAACGGGATGATGTGCTGGAACAACCTGCTGTGGCCGCTCCTCGTGCTGCGCTCCTCCGAGAAGTTCACGCTGCCGATCGGGTTGAACACCCTCATCACGCCGTACGCGAACAACTACGGCCTCCTCATCGTCGGGTCGTTCTTCTCGCTCGTCCCGATCCTGGTCCTCTTCCTCGCCTTCCAGCGGTTCTTCGTGGAGGGAATGACCGCGGGCGCCGTCAAGGGCTGACCCGTGCGACGCAGACAAAGGAGAAGCAGAATGTCACGAACAAGGACGACGGCGTCCGCGGTGACCGGTGCGATGGTGCTCGCCGCGTGCCTCGCGTGCGGGACCGGGGGCGGGGCGGACGGCCCGCGGGACGCCCCGAGCGACGCGGACGGCTCGACGCCGGTGGAGATGTGGATCTTCGGCGAGCTGCACGGGGTGCTGTACGAGCAGATGGCGGACCGGTGGAACGAGCTGAACCCGGACCGTGCGATCGATCTCCGCCTCACCGTGTACCCCTACCAGGACATGCACAACAAGCTGCAGCTCGCGGCCAACTCCGGCACCGGCATGCCGGACCTGGTCGACATCGAGGTGACGAAGTTCGCCAACTTCGTCCGCGGCGACACCCCGCCGCTCATGGACCTGTCCGCCGTCGCCGAGCCCTACCGCGAGGACGTGGTCGAGGCGCGGCTCGACCTGTACAGCCGCGGCGACGCGGTCTACGGGCTGCCGACCCACGTCGGCGCGTTCGTCACGTTCTACAACACCGAGCTGCTCGACGAGGCGGGCGTCGACTACTCGACCATCACCACCTGGGACGACTTCGCCGCAGCGGGGGCGGAGTACAGCGCCGCCACGGGGCGGGCGTTCGGCACGGCGAACACCGACGTGTTCTTCGTGGAGCCGCTGGTGATCGCCCAGAACGGCGGCGAGCTGTTCGCCGAGGACGGCACGGTCCAGGTCGACGACCCGGTCGTGGTCGAGTCCTTCGAGATGATGCAGGCCATGGTCGACGCAGGCGCGATCTCGCCGATCCCGGGATCGAGCCCCGACGACGAGGAGGCGTACGGGGCCATCGCGCGCGGCGACTACGCCGCGATCGTCTACCCCGCCTGGTACACCTCGCGGTTCGTCGACTACATGCCCGACCTCGCGGGGAAGATCGCCATCGCGCCCGCGCCGGTCGTGCCCGGGTCGGACACGCTGACGATCGGCGGCGGGGGCACCGGCACGGCGGTCGCGGCGGACTCGCCCGTCCGTGACCTGGCGGCCGAGTGGCTCGGGTTCGCCAAGCTCTCCCCGGAGGCCAACGTCGCCGTGTGGGAGGTGCTCGGGTTCGACCCCGTGAACATGGCGGTGTGGGAGGACGAGGAGGTCACCCGGAACCCGGAGAACCAGTTCAACCAGTACTTCACGACCAACCTGTTCGACGTGCTGAACGAGGTCAAGGACGGCATCGGGCACTTCGAGTCGTTCGCCAGCCCCGACCTGCCGGCGGTGAACAGCCGGTTCGGCACCGTGACGCTCACCGAGATCTACGAGTCCGGCGTGCCGGCGCGCGAGGCGCTGGAGCACGCGCAGCGCGAGCTCAAGAACGAGCTGCGGCAGGGCTGAGCTCCGCCCGACGGATCCACTCGCACCGACGCGCGCGGGCGTGCCGGTGCGAGTGGATCCATCGCGCGGGCCACGGCCGTGTCACGCGCGCGACACGCGCGCCTGGGACACTGGGCGGCATGACCCGCCCCGTCCTCGTCGTCGCCGCCGCGCTGGTCGACGACCTCGCCGCCCCGGGCGCCCTGCTGGCGGCCCGCCGCCGCGCGCCCGTGAGCCTCGCGGGCCGGTGGGAGTTCCCCGGCGGCAAGGTGGAGCCGGGCGAGTCCCCCGAGGACGCCGTGCACCGGGAGATCCGCGAGGAGCTGGGCGTCGCCGTCGAGCTCGGCACGGAGCTCGTCGGACCCGACGACGGCGCCTGGTGGCTCAGCGAGCGGTACGTGATGCGGCTCTGGCTGGCCCGCGTGACCGCCGGCGAGCCGCGGCCGCTGGTCGAGCACGACGACCTGCGCTGGCTGCCGCGCGGGCAGTGGCTCACGGTGCCCTGGCTGGACGCGGACGTGCGGATCGTGGAGGCGCTGTCGGCGGCGACGGACCCGGCGGGCACCGCTCGGCGCACCGCCTGACCTGCGGGTTCATCCGTCAGCGAACACGTCCCGCTCGATCTGGCACTCGCACCTCTCGAGTGCTAGAACATCTCTCGTAGCCCTCCTGGCGCGGCAGCGCCGGGGCAGCAGCGGTCCCGGACCGTCCGGACCGCCGTGACGCTTCGAGGAGGTGACGGGCTGTGGCTACGCGATTCGACCCGTTTCAGGAGATGGACCGGCTGATGAACCAGGTCCTCGGCCAGCAGCGAGCGTCGGCGACCATGCCGATGGACCTGTTCCGCTCGGGCGACCACTACGTCCTGAGCGTCGACCTGCCGGGCGCCGACCCCGGCTCGATCGACGTGAACGTCGACGACCGCACCCTGACGATCCGCGCGCAGCGCACCGCGCGGACGGAGGACGGGGTGCAGTGGCTCGCCAAGGAGCGCCCGGTCGGGACCTACGCGCGGCAGCTCACCGTCGGCCGCGGGCTCGACCTGGACGCCATCACCGCGTCGTACGCGGACGGCGTGCTCAGCCTGACCATCCCCGTGGCCGAGGAGGCCAAGCCGCGCCGCATCGAGGTCAGCACCGGTGGGACGCCGGCGACCATCGAGGCGGGCGCCGACGCCGCTCCGCAGGAGCGTGCGAGCGCCTGACCGGCGACGCGGCTGCACGACAACCGCCCCGGCCCCCTGCGTGGGGGACCGGGGCGGTCGCGCGTCCGGGTCGCGCCCGGGCCGGCGGCGCGTCAGGCCGTCGGCACCGCCAGCGACGCGCGCACCGTCCGGGTGGCGGCCAGGACGTGCTGGAGCGACGGGGTGACCTCGGCGTACCGGCGGGTCTTGAGGCCGCAGTCCGGGTTCACCCAGAGCTGCGCCGGGTCGACGACGCGCACCGCCTCGGTGAGGAGCTCGGTCACCTCGGCCTCGCTCGGCACGCGCGGCGAGTGGATGTCGTAGACACCCGGGCCGATGCCCCGCGGGTAGCCCTCGGACGCGATGTCGCCGAGGATCTCCATCTTCGACCGGGCCGCCTCGATCGACGTCACGTCGGCGTCCAGGCCGTCGATCGCCCCGAAGATCTCGCCGAACTCCGAGTAGCAGAGGTGCGTGTGGATCTGGGTGTCGGGGCGCACGCCCGAGGTCGCGAGCCGGAACGAGCGCACCGACCAGTCGAGGTAGGCGTCGTGGTCGGCGGCGCGCAGCGGCAGCAGCTCCCGCAGCGCGGGCTCGTCGACCTGGACGATCGCGGTGCCCGCGGCCTCGAGGTCGGCGATCTCGTCCCGCAGGGCGAGGGCCACCTGGTTGGCGGTGTCGGCCAGCGGCTGGTCGTCGCGGACGAAGGACCACGCCAGGATCGTCACCGGGCCGGTCAGCATGCCCTTCACCGGCTTGGCGGTGAGCGACTGCGTGTACGTCGTCCACGGCACCGTGATCGGCGCCGGCCGGGACACGTCGCCCCACAGGATCGACGGGCGGGTGCAGCGCGAGCCGTACGACTGGACCCAGCCGTTGGCGGTGACCGCGAACCCGTCCAGGTTCTCGGCGAAGTACTGCACCATGTCGTTGCGCTCGGGCTCGCCGTGCACGAGCACGTCGAGGCCGATCTCCTCCTGCAGCTCGACGACCCGGCGGATCTCCGCCTTCATCTCGTCCTCGTACTGCGCGGCGGTGAGCTCGCCGCGACCGAACGCGGCGCGGGCCACGCGGATCTCGGGCGTCTGCGGGAACGAGCCGATCGTCGTGGTCGGCAGCGCGGGGAGCTGCAGACGCTCGGCCTGCGCGACCCGGCGCCCCTCGAAGTCGCCGCGGTGGAACGCGTCGGCAGGCAGCCCGGTGAGCCGGTCCCGGACCTCCGGCCGCACGACGCCCGGCGCCGCGGCGCGGGACCGGCGCGCGTCGGCCGCGGCGAGCAGCTCGGCGAGCACGGCCTCGCGACCCTCGGTCAGGCCGGTCGCGAGCGTGACGACCTCGGCGACCTTCTGGTCCGCGAACGCCAGCCAGGAGCGCAGCGTCGGGTCGAGCTGCGGCTCGTCCTCGACGTCGTGCGGGACGTGGAACAGCGACGTCGACGTGGCGACGGCGACCTGCCGGGCGCCGAGGCCCTCCAGCGACTCGAGCGAGCCGAGCGCGGCGTCGAGGTCCGCACGCCAGATGTTGTGGCCGTCGACCACGCCACCGACGAGCACCTTCGACGCCAGGCCCTCGACGGGGCCGGCGGGCAGCGCGCCGCGGACCAGGTCGAGCGCGAGGCCCTCGACGTCGGTGCCGGCCAGCACCGGCAGGGCGTCCTGGAGGTCGCCGTACGGCGCGGCGACCAGGATCGCGGGGCGCTCGGAGGCGGGCAGGTCGGTCGCCAGGGCGCGGTACGCCTCGGCGGCCGCCGCGAGCAGCCGGTCGGCCGGGACGCCGGTCGAGTCGGAGACCAGGGCGGGCTCGTCCAGCTGCACCCAGGTGGCGCCGGCGCGGGCCAGGTCGCGGAGCAGCGCGGCGTACACCGGCAGCACGTCGGCGAGCCGGTCGATCGGCAGGAAGTCCTCGGGCGAGCCCTCGGCGGCCTTGGCCAGCGCGAGGAACGTCACCGGGCCGACCAGCACCGGGCGAGTGAGCACGCCGTCCGCGAGGCCCTCCGCGAGCTCGCGCACCGGGCGGTCGCTGGCGTACCGGAACGGCGTCGCCGGGCCGATCTCCGGGACGAGGTAGTGGTAGTTCGAGTCGAACCACTTCGTCATCTCGAGCGGCAGGTCGTCGCCGCGGCCGCGGGCCACGGTCGAGTACCCCGCGAGGTCGAGGCCGCCGTCGGCGGCGAGCAGGTCGGCGAACCGCTCGGGCACGGCGCCGAGGACCGCGGCCGCGTCGAGGACGTGGTCGTAGAACGAGAAGGCGCTCGGGATCGCGGGCAGCCGGGTGTCCAATCCGAGCTCGGCCAGGCGGGTGCGGGTCCGGCGGCGCAGGTCGGCGGCGGTGGCCTCGACCTCCTCGGCGCTCGCGCGGCCGGCCCAGAACGCCTCGAGGGCCTTCTTCAGCTCGCGGCGCGGGCCGATCCGGGGGTAGCCCAGGACGGTGCCGGCGGGGAACGGGTGGGTCAGGTCGGTCATCTCTCGCCTCAGCTGGTGGGAACGGGGGTCGGGTTGGTCGTGGGGGCGGACGCGGCGGCGGCCGGCTCGAGGCCGACGCGCAGGTGCGCGCGGGGGGCGTCGCCGCCCAGTCCCGCGCCGTCCAGCAGGTCGAGCGCCGGGCCGTGGGCGTTGAACGTGTAGAGGTGCACGCCGGGCGCGCCGCCGTCGAGGACGGCGTTCACCAGGTCGACGCCCAGGCGGGTGCCCAGGCGGTGCCGCGCCGCGACCTCTGCCGGGTCGTCGGCGTCGAAGGCGTCGAGCCGCGCGAGCAGGGTGTCCGGGACGGGCACGCCCGTCAGCTGCGCCACGCGACGGAGCCGGGCCGGGTCGGTGGTGGGGATGACGCCCGGGAGGATCGGGATCGTGACGCCGGCGTCGCGCGCCAGGGCCACGAGCTCGAGGTACGAGCCGGCGTCGTAGAACACCTGGGTGATCGCGAAGTCCGCGCCGGCCCGCTGCTTGGCGAGCAGGGCCGCGACGTCCTGCTCCCGGGTGCTGCCGGCCCCCGCGTTGCCGCGCGGGAACGCCGCCACGGCGACGGACAGCGGCCGGGTGGCGGCGCGCACCGCCTGCGCCGGGCTGCTGGCGCACCGCCGCCGCTCGACGTCCCGCAGCAGCTCCACGAGGGCGCTCGCGGTCGGGAGGCCCTCGGGGTGCGGCTCCCAGGAGCGGTCGGCGGGCGGGTCGCCGCGCAGGGCCAGGAACGACCGTACGCCCTCGTCGAGGAACTCCTCGATCGTCGCCGCGAGGTCCTCGCGCGAGCTGGCGACGCAGGTGAGGTGCGCGATCGGGGTCAGCGAGGTCTCGCGCAGCAGCCGCCGGACGAGCTGTCGGGTCGTGGTCCGGGTGCTGCCCGAGGCGCCGTACGTGACGGAGACGAAGTCGGGGCGGGCCGCGGCGAGCTGCTGCACCGTCGACCACAGCCGGGGCGCGGCGTCCGGGTTCCGCGGCGGGAACAGCTCGAACGACACGGTCGGGCGGTCCACGGCCCCGAGGCCGTCCGGCACGGCGGTGCCCGCGAGGTGCGCAGGTGCGTCGTGACTGCTCATCGTCAGCTCCATCGAACCTGGCGGAAGCACCCGCACCCTCGGTGAGGAGGGGGGTTGCTGCGACGTCGACGAGCCAGGTCTCTCGGTCGCTCTGGATGGGTGCCGCCACACTAGGCCCGGCGGCCGTCGCCGTCCACTGCCCCTGACGCGTCATCTTTCGGTGACCGGGCTCACACCGTGGATCCGCCGTCGCGCCCGCGGCCGGGCGGGCGCGACGGCGCCGTGCCAGGCTGCATGGGGTGACCGACCTGCGCACCATCCCGCTGCCCGACCGCCGGATCGACGCCCGGGCCCTGGTGCCGCGGGACGCGCCCGAGGCCCTGGTCCTCGGCGAGGTCCGCGCGCGCCTGGGGGAGCGGCCCGTGCACGACGCGCGGGACGACTCGGTCGTCTGGGTCGACATCGACGCGTGCAGCGTGCACCGCTGGGCCGAGGGCGACCACGCGCGCGACGCCGTGGTCAGCGTGCCGTCCCCGGTCTCGCTCGCCTGGCCGTCCGCCGCGGGCGGGCTGCTGCTCGCGACCGCGGACGGCCTCGGCGTGCACGACGGCACGACCCTCGGTCCGCTGACCCGGCCGGCGGACATGCCGCGCGACTACCGGTTCAACGACGGCGGCGTCGACGGCGCCGGCCGGCTGTGGGTCGCGACGATGCCGCGGGACGGCTCGCCGGGCGACGGCACCGTGTACCGCGTGGTCGCCGGGGAGGGCGGCCTCGAGGTCGACGCGGTGCTCACCGGGGTGGGGGTCGGCAACGGGCTCCAGTGGAGCCCCGACGGCGCGACGCTCTACGTCACGGACACCAGTGCCGCGACCGTGTACCGGCTGCCGTACGACGCCGTGACGGGCACCGCCGCGGCCCCCGAGCCGTTCCTGTCGTTCGACCCGGACGGGCCGCAGCCCGACGGCACGACGGTCGACGGGGAGGGCTGCCTCTGGGTCGCGCTGTACGGCGGTGGCGCGGTGCTGCGGTTCGGGCCGGACGGGACCCCGCTCGGCGCGGTCCGCGTGCCCACGGCGCAGGTGACCTGCCTGGGGTTCGGGGCGCCGGGCTCGGGGCGGGCGTACGTGACGACCGCGCACGCGGACGGGGACCCGGTGGCGGGGGCGGTGTTCGGTGTGGACGTGGCGGTGGACGGACTGCCCGTGCGGGCGTTCGGGGAGGGCTGACGCCGTCGGGCCTCGGCGGGCGGGCGAGCCGCCCCTCAGCCCGCCAGGAGCTGGTGGGCGCGCTGGTGCGACACGCCCAGGACGGTCCCGACGTCGCGGACGGAGAGCCCGGCGTCGCGCAGCACCCGGGCTGCCGCGCGCGACTCGACGGCGGCCTCGCGGTTCGCGCGGTGCGCCTCCGCGCGCAGGCGTTCGGCGGCGCGGACGTGCGCGCCCACCTCGTCGGGGACGGCCGGCCGCAGGTCGACCTCGACGTCGGAGGGGTCGACCTGCGCGACGAAGGCGATCGCCTCGCGCATGGCGGTCGCTGCCTGGTCCAGGCGAGCCACCTCGGAGATGGCCCCGGGGTGCTCGACGCACTGGAGGACCCACCAGCGACGCCCGCGCTCGGCCGTGACCGTGTACCGGGTCACCGCCACCACCCCTTCCCGAGCACCGACGCGAACTGGTCGAAGAACTTCCGAGCCGTGACGTCGTCGATCTCGGAGTGCCGGCCGAGCGTCGAGCGCACGCCCCCGACCACGACGCCCGTGTGGTTCGTGAGCTCGACGACCTCGTACGGCACACCCGCGTCGCGGGCGGCTCGCCGGACCCGGCGCAGCACCGCAGTCCGTCTCACGAGCGTAGTCCTGTGTGGGATAGACACTCAAGGCAATGTCGCACTAGAGACACCTGCGGCGGGTGGCGGCGCACGGATGCGTCACCCCCCGGCGCGCGCCAGGACGACGGGGCAGTCCGCCAGGTGGTCGTCGACGATCCCGCACGCCTGCATGGCCGCGTAGGCCGTCGTCGGCCCGACGAACCGGAACCCGTGCCGCTTGAGCTCCTTCGCCAGGGCCGCCGACTCCGGGGTGGTCGCCGGGACGTCCGCGAACGTGCGCGGCCGCGGGCGGGTGCCGGCAGTCAGGGGCGCCGCCGACCAGAACAGCTCGTCCAGGCTGAACCCGCGGCCGTGCAGCTCCAGCAGGGCGCGGGCGTTGGCGACGGCCGCCGTGATCTTGGCGCGGTTCCGGATGATCCCGGTGTCCGCCATCAGCCGCTCGACGTCGTGCTCGTCGAACCCCGCCACGACGGCCGGGTCGAACTCCGCGAATGCCGCGCGGAAGCCCTCGCGGCGGCGGAGGATCGTGATCCACGCGAGGCCCGACTGGAACGCCTCGAGCGTCATGCGCTCGAACAGCTCCCGCTCGCCGTGCACCGGGACGCCCCACTCCTCGTCGTGGTAGCGCTCGTAGAGCGGGTCGCCGTCGCCGAAGCAGCGGCGGCCCGCGGGGGCGGGGAGGGTGTCGGGGGCGTCGCTGCTCGTCATGCCGCCACTCTGCCGCACCGGTGCGACACCCGGTCGCCGCCCTCCACAGCCCGCACCGCGCGCGTGCCCTGGGGACGACGGCGCCAGGGCGTCCATCATGCGGTCACGACTTGTCTGACAAGTGAGACGGCGTAAGGTCGCCCGAGCGCTGGAGCACCGACCGTCCCGCGAGCCGACCTGGAGCCGACCCCGACGACCGCCGGTGGTCCGCGCCACCCGGATCGTCGAGGAGCCCCGCATGTCAGCCACCGCAGTGCCCACCACCACGCCGCCGGCCGAGTCCCGGCCGCTCAACTCGCCGTCCCGCGTCATCGCGGCGAGCCTCGTGGGCACCACCATCGAGTTCTACGACTTCTACGTGTACGCGACGGCCGCCGTCCTCGTGTTCCCGAAGCTGTTCTTCCCCACCGGGAACGACACCACGGCGCTGCTCGCGTCGTTCGCGGTGTTCGGCGCCGCGATGGTGGCGCGCCCGATCGGCGCGATCTTCTTCGGGCACCTCGGCGACCGCCGGGGCCGCAAGACGACGCTGGTCTACTCGCTGCTCACCATGGGCGTCGCGACGTTCCTCATCGGGCTGCTGCCGACGTTCGGCCACATCGGCGTCGGCGCCACGGTCGCGCTGCTGGTGCTGCGGCTCGCGCAGGGATTCGCGCTCGGCGGCGAGTGGTCGGGTGCCGCGCTGGTCGCCACCGAGAACGCCCCGGCCGGGAAGCGCGCCTGGTACGGCACGTTCCCGCAGCTGGGCGCCCCGCTCGGCTTCATCATCGCCAACGGGATCTTCCTCATCATCAACGGCGTCCTCGGCCAGGGCTCGGACGCGTTCATGTCCTGGGGCTGGCGCGTGCCGTTCCTGTTCTCCGCCGTGATGGTGATCATCGGCCTGTGGGTGCGGCTCAAGCTGGTCGAGTCCGAGGCGTTCACCCAGGCCGAGAAGAAGGGCACCATCACCAAGGTGCCGCTCGGCACGACGCTGAAGTTCCACTGGCGCGAGACCCTGCTCGGCACGTTCATCATGCTGGCGACCTACGTGCTGTTCTACCTGATGACGAACTTCACGCTGACCTACGGCACCCGTGCCGTCGCGCCGGAGGACGGCGAGCCCGGCGGCCTGGGGATCCCGTACGTGCACTTCGTGCTCATGCAGATCATCGGCGTGCTGTTCTTCGGCATCTTCACGATGCTGTCCGGCCCGCTGGCCGACCGGCTGGGCCGCCGGCGCCTGCTCATCGGCGTCACGTCGGCGATCATCGTGTTCGGGTTCTCGTTCCCGCTGTTCCTCACCGTGCGCGACGACCTCGTGTTCACCGGCGCGCTCACCCAGGCGTTCCTGGTGCTCGGGTTCCTGCTGATGGGCGCCACGTTCGGCCCGATGGGCGCGCTGCTGCCCGAGCTGTTCCCGACGAACGTCCGGTACACCGGTTCCGCGGTCGCCTACAACGTGTCGTCCATCCTCGGCGCCGCGCTGGCCCCGATCGTGGCGCTCGCCCTGTGGGCCGCGGCCGCCGGCAGCACCTGGCTCGTCGGCGTGTACCTGTCGGCGATGGGCGTCCTCACCCTGCTCGCGCTGATCCTGTCCCGGGAGACGAAGGACCAGGACTACGCGAGGTCCTCGCACGCGGACTGACCCCGCTCGACCCGCACGACCCACGAGTTCGGTGGCTCCCGCCGAGTTCGGTGCCCAGAGGCTCCGAACTCGGCCGGGGGCACCGAACTCGCGGCGTCTCCGCGGCGCCGGGCTCAGGCCAGCGCGGCCAGGGCCTTGCGGATGCGCTTCTCGCTGACCGGCACCGGCGTGCCGAGCTGCTGGGCGAACAGGCTCACGCGCAGCTCCTCCAGCAGCCACCGCGCGTCGTCGAGCGCCGCCAGGTCGGCCGGCACGAGGGTCCGGCTCGTCACCCGGGCGCGGGTCTGCCCGAGCAGCTGCTCCAGGTCCCGGACCTGCCAGGCGAGCTGCTCGTCGCGCGCGGGGTTGCCCGCCGCCTTGTCGAGCCGGTAGGACGCGGCGCGCAGGTAGCGCGCCAGGTGCGGCAGCCGGTCGGCGCCGGTCTCGGAGACGAACCCGTCGTGCACGAGGCGCTCGGCCTGCTCCTGCACGTCGCGCACGGTGCCGAGCAGCGCGAGCGACCGCGTGCCGCGGACGGCGCCGTCGAGGTCCCGCGCCGCGGCGAGCACCGCGACCAGGTCCTGCACCACGCGGTGCACGGCGTCCTCGAGCCGGTCCCGGACGAACCCTCGGGCGGCCGCGTAGGCGTCGGCGGACCGGACGGCCGTCGCCGGGCGCCCGGCGAGGTGCTCGGTCAGCAGCCGGTCGACGGCGGCGAGCTGCACGTCGGCGACCAGCGCCTCGGTGCTCGGGTACGGGCTGGCCGCGAGCGTGAGCGCCTGGGTCCCCGACCACCGCGAGGTGATCCGGCCGGGGGCGAGCCCGACGTCGCGGACCAGGAGCCGGCGCAGGCCACGGCGGTGCCGGACGGCCTGGTCGCCCGCGTCGGCCAGCACCTCGACCCGGACGGTCGCCGACGCCCCGGAGCCGTGCTCGACCAGCGCCGGGTAGCCCCGCACCGTGAGCCCGCTCGCGTCCTGCGTCTCCACGCGCTCCGGCAGGGCGCCGCCGGGCAGGTCGGCGGGCCAGGTGTCGAGGTCGGCGCCGTCGAAGCCGGGCAGCGCGGGCGTCGCGGTCCGCGCCCCGGGACCGGGGACGGCCGCCGCCCCGCCACGGGCGGCCGCGGGGACCGGGCCGCCGTCGCCGTCCGTGCCCCCCGACCGCGCCCGCGCGTCCGCCATCGCGTCCCGCACCGCGCTCCGCACGGCCGTCGAGACCGCGTCCTGGGTGCGGGCCGCGAGCTTCCGCTGCAGCACCGCGAGGTCCTTGCCCTCGTCGAGCACGCGCCCGCGGTCGTCGGAGACCCGGAACGTCATCCGCAGGTGCGCCGGGAGCCGGTCGAGGTCGATCGCGCCGTCGGGCACGACGACGTCGCGGAGCGCCCGGACGGCCTGCCGGAACGCGGTCTCGTACGACGGCGCGGCGTCGGCCGCGCGCACGGTGTCCTCCCACGAGGCGGTGTGCGCGTCGAGCCAGCCCACCACGTCCCGGGCGACGTCCGGCGCGGGGACGAGCTGCACCCGGACCGGCTTCGGCAGCGCGCGGATCGTCGCGGTGACCAGCTCCTCGCGGAGGCCCGGCACCATCCAGTCGAAGCCCTCCGGCCGCACCCGGGCGAGCGCCACGAGCGGCACGTGCACGGTGACGCCGTCCGCGTCCGTGCCGGGCTGGAACTGGTACGTGAGCGGCAGCGCGAGGTCGCCCTGCGGCCAGGTCGACGGGAACGACGACTCGTCCACGCCGCCCTCGTCCGTCACCAGGAGCTCGCGCGTGAAGGTCAGGAGGTCGGGGTCGTTCCGGCGGGCGCCCTTCCACCACTGGTCGAAGTGCCGCGCGGACACGACGTCGTCGGGGATCCGCTCGTCGTAGAAGTCGAACAGCGCGTCGTCGTCGACGACCAGGCCGCGGCGCCGTGACCGGGCCTCGAGGTCCTCGGCCTCCTTGAGGAGCCGGCGGTTCTCGGCGAAGAACGCGTGGTGCGTGGTCCAGTCGCCCTCGACGAGCGCGTGCCGGATGAACAGCTCGCGCGCGTGCTCGGCGTCGACCTTCCCGAACAGCACCCGCCGCCCGGTGACGATGGGGACGCCGTAGAGCATGACCCGCTCCAGGGCCATGGCCGCGCCCTGCTTGGACGACCAGGACGGCTCGGAGTACGACCGCTTCACCAGGTGCCCGGCCAGGTCCTCGGCCCACTCGGGCTGGATGCGCGCGGCGTCCCGGGCCCACAGCCGCGAGGTCTCGACGAGCTCGCCCGCCATCACCCAGGCCGGCGGCTTCTTGGCGAGCCCGGAGCCGGGGAAGATCGCGAACTTCGCGCCGCGCGCGCCCAGGTACTCGTTGCGGCCGCGCCGGTCCGGGGTGCGACCGCCGTCACCACGCCCCTTGCCGCGGGCCTGCGCGCCGCCGCCGGACAGGTCCGACGCCTCCTGCATGCCGATCTGCGACAGCAGGCCGGACAGCAGCGCGACGTGCACCCGGTCGGCGTCCCACTCCAGCCGGTGCGCGCCGCGGCCCTCGGTCGCGGGGTCGCGCTCCTCGGACAGGTCGCGGTCCGTCGTCCGCGGCGGGTTCATCGTGATGCCGAGCGGCTTCGCGAGCTCCTTGAGCTGCGTCACGACGTCCTGCCACTCGCGCAGCCGCAGGTAGTTCAGGTACTCGGCCTTGCACAGCCGGCGGAACGCCGAGCCCGACAGGTCCCGCTGCGCGTCGCGGACGTACTGCCAGAGGTTGAGGTACGCCAGGAAGTCGGACGTCGGGTCGGCGAACCGGGCGTGCAGCTGGTCGGCCTGGGCGCGCATCTCCACCGGGCGCTCGCGCGGGTCCTGGATCGACAGGGCGGCGGCCACGATCATCACCTCGCGCGCCACGCCGCGCCGACCGCCCTCGACGATCATCCGGGCCAGCCGCGGGTCCATCGGCAGCTGCGCGAGCGCGCGGCCGGTGTCGGTCAGCCGGGTGCCGGACGGGCCGGTCTCGAGCGCGCCGAGCTCGGTCAGCAGCTGCACGCCGTCGCGCACGGCCCGGGTGTCCGGCGGGTCGACGAACGGGAACGACGCCACGTCGTCCGGCCCGGTCGCGACGCCGACGGCGACCATCTGCAGGATCACCGACGCGAGCGAGGTGCGCAGAATCTCGGGCTCGGTGAACCGCGGGCGGGAGGCGAAGTCGTCCTCGGAGTACAGCCGGATCGCGATGCCGTCGGCGACGCGCCCGCACCGCCCCGAGCGCTGGTTGGCCGACGCCTGCGAGATCGGCTCGATCGGGAGCCGCTGCACCTTGGTGGCCTTGGAGTACCGGGAGATGCGCGCGGTGCCGGGGTCGACGACGTACCGGATGCCCGGCACGGTCAGGGAGGTCTCGGCGACGTTGGTGGCCAGCACGACGCGGCGGGTGCTGTGCTGCTGGAACACCCGGTGCTGCTCGGCGGCGGACAGCCGGCCGTAGAGCGGCAGCAGCTCGACGGCGTCGGGGCGGCGCTGGTCCTGGACCCGGGGGCCCAGGTGGCCGCGCAGCGCCTCCTCGGCGTCGCGGATCTCCCGCTCGCCGGACAGGAACACCAGGACGTCGCCGGGGCCCTCGGCGGCGAGCTCGTCGACCGCCTCGCAGATCGCCGTCATGAGGTCGCGGTCCTCGGCGGGCGCAGGCGTCCTCGCCCCCTTCGCCGGGGCGCCGCGGGAGCCCGCGCGCGGGCGGGCGCCGTCGTCCGCGTCGAGGTCGTCCGGGTCGTCCGTCGGGCGGTCGGGCGACAGCGGGCGGTACCGCAGCTCGACCGGGTAGGTCCGCCCGGTGACCTCGACGACCGGTGCCGGGACGCCCTCGGGGTGCCCGTCGTCCGCCTGGCCGGCGAAGTGCGCGGCGAACCGGGCGGAGTCGATCGTCGCCGACGTGATGACGACCTTGAGGTCGGAGCGGCGCGGCAGCAGCTGGGCCAGGTAGCCCAGGATGAAGTCGATGTTGAGCGACCGCTCGTGCGCCTCGTCGATGATGAGCGTGTCGTAGGCGCGGAGCTCCGGGTCGCGCTGGATCTGCGCGAGCAGGATGCCGTCGGTCATGACCTTCACCAGCGTGCGGTCCGACGACTCGTCGGTGAACCGCACCTGGTAGCCGACGAGCTCGCCGATCGTGGTGCCGAGCTCCTCCGCGATCCGCTCGGCGACGGTGCGGGCGGCGATCCGGCGGGGCTGGGTGTGACCGATCTGGCCGTCCCGGCCGCGGCCGAGCTCCAGGGCGATCTTGGGCAGCTGGGTGGTCTTCCCGGACCCGGTCTCGCCGGCGACGATGACGACCTGGTGGTCGCGGATCGCGGCGGCGATCTCGGCCCGGCGCGCCGACACCGGCAGCTGCTCGGGGTAGACGACCGGCGGGAGGACGACGGCGCGGCGGGCGTCGGCGAGGGCGGCCAGGCGCCGGGCGCGGGACTCGCGGCCACGGCGGGGGTCCTGGGCGCGGGGGGCGTCCGGGGTGCGGCGGCCGCCGCGGAGGGCGTCGGGGCCGTCGGCCGCCCGGTCACCCGGGGCCTGGTCGTGGTGGCGCTGATCCGGCGCGCGGCCGTCGCCGGCGGGCCGCCGCCCGCGGCCGCCGCGTCGCCGCCGGGGACGCCCGGGTGCGGCGTCGCCGCCGTCGCCGCTCGCGGGACGGGGGGCGGGGGCGGGGCTGGTGGGGTCGGCGGCTGTCATCGGCGGTCCATTGTCACCGCACCCGAGCCGCGGACGCGATCTCGATTCGCGCAGGGCGATCACGCGGACGCCGAGATCGGTGCCTCGCGCCGAGATCGGTGGCAGGAGGCACCGATCTCGGGCGGAAGCACCGATCTCGGCGACCGGCAGGCGGCTCAGCGCACGATCGCGTCCGAGATCGCCAGGGTGCCGCGGAGCCGGATGTCGTCCGACGCCGCCCCCACCAGCACGGGGATGGTGCCGGTCGGGGTGCGCCACGCGTCGAGGTCGACGTCCCAGTAGGACAGCGACTCCGGGCTGAGCGTCACGGTGACGGTCTGCGTCTGCCCCGGCGCGAGCGTCGCGGTGCCGAACCCGGCCAGGCTGATCGGCGCGCTGCTGACCCGGCGGGTCGGCAGGTTCCCGACGTAGACCTGGACGGTCTCGGTGCCGGCGACCGCGCCGGTGTTGGTCACGTCGACCGTGGCCTGCAGCTGCGAGCCGCCGTCGGCGCCGGGCACGACCGCGGTGCGCAGGTTCGCGTACTGGTAGGTCGTGTACGACAGGCCGTGCCCGAACGCGTACTGCGGCGTGATCCCGTTCTCCGCGTACCCGCGGTACCCGACGAAGATCCCCTCGCTGAACTGCTGGTCCAGCCCGTCGCCCGGGTACTGCGACGGGTCGCTGACCGGTGTGGAGGCCTCGTCGACCGGGATGGTCACCGGCAGCCGGCCGGACGGGTTGACGTCGCCGAACAGGATGCCGGCGACCGCCGCCCCCTGCTCCTGCCCGCCGAACCAGTTGTGCAGCACGGCGCCCACGCCGCCGTCCCAGTCGGACGTCTGCACGACGCTGCCGACCTCGAGCACGACGATCGTGCGCGGGTTGGCCGCCGCGACCTGGCGGATCAGCTCCGCCTGCCCGTTCGGCAGGTCGAGGCTCGGCCGGTCGCCGCCCTCGGAGGAGTAGTCCCGCACGACGACGACCGCCGCCTGCGCGGACCGCGCGGCCTGCGCGGCCGCCTGGACGCTCGGCGTCACGACCGGCTCCGGCGGGGTCCAGCCCAGCTTGAACGCGGCACCGGCGTCCGTGCCGCCCGGGGAGTCGTTGGTGTACTCGGCCCGCAGGGCGTAGGTCTGGCCGGCGACGAGGTCCACCGGCGCCGTGGTGACCGCGGCGGGGTCGCCGGACGGCCCGGTGGTGAGCACCGGCTGGTCGTCGAGGAAGACGGTGCTGGTGCCGTTGGTCGTGGCGGCGAGCTCGTACGTGCCGCTGACCGGGGCGGTGAGCGTGCCGGTCCAGCGGATCGACGCGTTGTGGTCGTTGTCCTGCAGCGGGAAGTGCGGCGACTGCGAGTTCAGCCCCTCGAACAGGTAGAACCCGCCGTTGATGCCGACGTACGGCTCGGTCCGGTCCACCGCCGGGGCGCCCGACAGGTCGTCGCTGTCGAAGTACTCGACGCGGACGCCGGCCCCGTCGCCGAGGGCGGAGGTGAGGAAGTCGGACGGGATCGGGTCCGGCCCCGCCAGCAGCGAGGTGGAGGTGACGGGGTCGTTCCCCGGCGTGTGCGTGACGGTCACGCCGGCGGCCGCCCGGTCCTGGATGCCCTGCAGCGGGCTGATCGTCCGCGTCGGGTTCACCAGCGAGGAGCCGCCGCCCTGGACGACGACGTCGGCGTCGGCGCCGATCACGGCGATCGACCCGACGCCCGGACCCAGCGGCAGCGCGCCGTCGTTCTTCAGCAGCACCGAGGCCCGCTCGGACACCTGGCGGGCGAAGGCCGAGTTGGCGTCCTCGGGCAGCGGGCTGATGGTCGGCGGGTTGTCGAACAGACCGAGGGCGACCATCGGGCGCAGGATCCGCAGCACCGCGTCGTCGATCCGCGACGTCGGGACCTGGCCCGCGCGCACCGCGTCGAGCAGCGGCCCGCAGAAGAAGCAGTCGCCGGGCCCCACCTCGGGGGTGGAGTTCCCCGGCATCTCCTGGTCCATCCCCGCCAGGACCGCCTGCACCGTGCTCGGCGTGGCGCCGTAGTCGCTCATCACCCAGCCCTGGAACCCGAGCTGCTGCTTGAGGATCTGGTTGAGGGTCTCGTCGTTCTCGCAGCCGCGGACGCCGTTGATGCCGTTGAACGAGCACATCGCCGACCCGGCGCGGCCCTCGTCCTGGGCGATCGCGAACGGCCGCGTGTAGATCTCCTGCAGCGTCCGCTCGTCGAGGACGGCGTTGCCGCCGATCAGCCGGTTCTGCTCCTGCGTGTAGACGTTGTAGTGCTTGAGGTCGGCGATCACCGGGTTCGACTGGATGCCGCGCACCTCCGCGGCGGCCATGTCCCCGGACAGCAGCGGGTCCTCGCCGAAGCCCTCGAAGTTGCGGCCGCCCTGCGGGACGCGCCCGATGTCGAGCGCCGGGCCCAGCAGCACGTTGTGCCCCGTGCGGTGCGCCTCGTCGCCGGCCAGCCGCCCGTACTCCTGCGCGACCGAGGCGTCCCACGTCGCGGCCAGGGCCAGTGGCGAGGGCAGCTGCGTCGACAGCTTCCCGTTCACGTCGGGGTTGGCGATCCGCACGCCCGCCGTCCCGTCGGCCATGGTCAGGGCCGGGATGCCGACGCGCTCGATCGGGGCGTTGTAGAAGCCGAAGAAGTTGTTCAGCTCCCCGTGCATCATGTTGACCTTCTCGTCGAGGGTCATCCGCCGCAGGATCGCCCGCGCGCGGGCGGTGTCGTCCGGCGACTCGTCCCACCAGAAGTCCGACGGGAACGACTGCGCCTCCTGCAGGGCCTCGGTGACCGAGGTCTCCACCGCGGGGTCGTCGTCGGGCGAGGCCGCCGCGGCGGCTCCGACCGGGACTGTCAGCGCCAGTGCCGCGAGGAGCGCGGGCACGCTGGCGCGCCGGGTACGTGGGTGCATCGTCGAACCCCCTGGATCACGGGTCGCCCGCACGTCCCGCGGGCGTCGTCGCCTGGTCGGGTCAGTAGGTCACCCGTTCGGGTGAGGGTCAAGGGGTGGGTGCCGGGGGCAACCGGGGGTGGCAGCGGCTCGCTGGGGGGCCGCGGGCGACTGACCACCGGGGTCGCCGAGACCGGAGCCTCGGACCTCCCGGCGAGGCCGCGCAGGCGCGTGTCCGGGCGGTCCGGTCACCGGACGGATGCGGGTCACGTGGTGGACGCGCGTGTCGAGCCGGTCAGTCGGTGCGCGGTCTGTGCGCGCGCTGACCTGCGTCGCCACGCCGGCGCGATCGGGGGCGGCGACGGGCGCACCGCGCGGTCACCTCACGGACCTGGTGAGCAGCGGCGGGGCGCGCCGTGCCGCGCGCCCCTGTCGGACCCGGCTCGTAGGGTGGCGGGCATGACGAGCGAGCAGGACCACGGCGCGGCCACCGAGGGCGAGCGGCGCGCCGCGCAGGCGCTCGCGGACGCGGGCATCGCGCACGAGATCGTCCGGCACGGCCCGGTGCGCTCCCTCGCCGAGGCGGCCGCGGCCCGTGGCATCGACCCGTCGGGCATCGTCAAGACGCTGGTGGTGCGGCGCGGCGACGACGACTACCTGTTCGTGCTCGTCCCCGGCGACCGCACGATCTCGTGGCCCAAGCTGCGCACGCTGCTGGGCGTGAGCCGGATGTCGATGCCCGACGCGGCGACCGCCAAGGAGGTCACCGGGTACGAGCGGGGCACCATCACGCCGTTCGGCTCGCTGCGCGCCTGGCCGGTGGTGGCCGACGAGCGGGTGCCCGGCCGCCCCGCATCCATCGGCGGGGGCGGGCACGGGGTCGGCGCCCGGGTCGACGGCGACGACCTCGTCCGGGCTCTGGACGCCACCGTGGCGGACGTCACCGAGCCGATGCCCGACGGCGCGGCCTGACCGCCCGACGCCACCATCCCGACCGGACGGTCAAGGTTCGGTCAAGGCCGCGTCCCGGGATCGGGAACGAAGCAGGGGACGGGCGCGTTGTTTCGGACGGAGCACGCGCTGGTCGCGCCTCCCGCGGACCCCGGGGCCGGGCGCTCGGCATGCGCGCGCGACGCCGGGGGTCCATGATCGGGCGGCCCCACGCAGACTTGGAGAGAACGAGGACATGAACCTGACCGAGGATCCCACCCCCGTCGGGGGGATCGACGTGACCGCCGCGCACGAGCGCACGGTGGTCCGGCTGTGGGGCGAGGTCGACGGTGCGCTGCGGGCGGAGGCCAGCACGTCCATGGCGCAGGCGCTCGCGAGCACCGCGCCGATCGTGGTCGACGCGACCGACGTGACGTTCATCGACTCGTCCGGGCTCGCGTTCGTGCTGCAGCTCAACCTGGCCGCGGGCGAGACCGCGCAGGGCCTGACGCTGCGGGACCCGCACCGCCAGCTGCTGGAGAAGCTCGACATGCTGGGCATGGCCGGGGAGTTCGCCCCCGAGCCCGACGCCGCGCCGGAGCGCGCCATCGCCTGACGGCCGCCACGCCCGTCGTCCACAGGCGACGCCTGCGGTGCGCGGGGATGTCGGTGGTGGCGGCTAGTTTCGAGGCATGCGGCTCCTGCACACCTCCGACTGGCACCTGGGCCGCACCCTGCACGGCGTCGACCTCACGGCGCACCAGCAGGCGTTCCTCGACCACCTCGTCGAGGTGGTCCGCGAGGAGCGGGTGGACGCGGTGCTCGTCGCGGGCGACGTGTACGACCGCGCGATCCCGCCGGTCGAGTCGGTGGCCCAGCTGTCCGACGCCCTGCGCCGGCTGTCCGAGCACGCCGCGGTCGTCCTCACCCCCGGCAACCACGACTCGGCGATCCGGCTCGGCTTCGGCGCGGACCTCATGCAGGACCGGGTCCGGGTGCTCGCGCGCCTCGACGACCTGGCGCGGCCGGTCGTGCTGCCCGGCGACGGGCACGACGTCCTGGTCTACGGCCTGCCGTACCTCGACCCCGACGCCGCCCGGCACGCGCTCGCAGCCCCCGACGCGGACACGCCGCTGCCGCGCTCGCACGCCGCCGTGCTCGGCGCCGCGATGGACCGGGTCCGCGCCGACCTGGCCGCGCGCGCGACCGAGGCCGCCGGCGCCGGCCGGGGCGCGCCCCGGTCCGTGGTGCTCGCGCACGCGTTCGTCGTGGGCGGAGCCGCGAGCGAGTCCGAGCGGGACATCCGGGTCGGGGGCGTCGACCACGCGCCGGCCTCCGTGTTCGGGGGCGTCGACTACGTGGCGCTGGGCCACCTGCACGGCCCGCAACGGGTCGGCGACGGCGCCGGCGCGACGGTGCTGCGGTACTCCGGGTCGCCGCTCGCGTACTCGTTCTCGGAGGCCCGGCACGCGAAGTCCACGGTGCTGGTCGACCTCGGCCCGTCCGGTCTGCCGGACGTCCGCCTGGTCCCGGCCCCCGTGCCGCGTCGGCTCACCGACCTGACCGGGCCGCTCGACGACCTGCTCGGCGCCGCCGGCGAGCCGCACCTCGACGACTGGGTCCGCGTGACCGTCACCGACGCGCACCGCCCCGCCGACCTGTACCGCCGCGTCCGCGCCCGGTTCCCGCACGCGCTGGTGGTGCAGCACCAGCCCCCGGCGCGCGCCGCCGGCCCGCGGGCCGCCGAGGTGACGGCCGCGCGCGACCCGCTGGAGGTCGCCGCGGAGTTCGTGCAGCACGTGAGCGGGTCCCGGCCGACCGACGCCGAGGCCGCGGTGCTGCGTCGCGCCTACGAGCAGGTCGTCGCCGCGGAGCGGAGCGCCTGATGCGGCTGCACGCCCTGACCATCCAGGCGGTCGGCCCGTTCGCCGGGCGGCACACCGTCGACTTCGCCGCGCTCTCCGCCGGGGGCCTGTTCCTGCTCGAGGGGCCGACCGGTGCCGGGAAGTCGACGGTCATCGACGCCGTCGTGTTCGCGCTCTACGGCAAGGTCGCGTCGGCGTCGGCGAGCGAGGACCGGCTGCGCTCGGCGTTCGCCGCGGACGACGTCGAGACGGTCGTCGACCTGGTGTTCGAGACCGGGTCCGGCGTGTACCGGGTGCGGCGGACGCCGGCCTACGAGCGCGCCAAGAAGCGCGGCACGGGCCGAGCCAAGCAGCAGGCCACCGTCAAGCTCTGGCGCCTCACCGCGGCACCCGAGGGCCCCGCCCCGGACCGGGAGGACGTCGACGCCGGGGACCCGCCCGGCGAGCTGCTCTCGACCCGACTCGACGAGGCCGGTGCCGAGCTCACCCGGGTCGTCGGCCTGGACCGCGCCCAGTTCGTGCAGACCATGGTGCTGCCCCAGGGCGAGTTCGCCGCGTTCCTGCGCGCGGACCCCGAGCAGCGCCGGGGGCTGCTGCAGCGCATCTTCGGCACCGAGGTCTACGAGCGGGTGCAGCAGCGCCTCGACGAGCTGCGCCGCGAGGCCCAGCGCGTCGTGACCGAGGCCCGGACCGAGGTGCAGGAGTGCACCGCACGGTTCGCCGGCGCGTCCGCCGCCGACGAGGACGGGGTCCTGGCGCTGCGCACCGCCGCCGCGGAGGACGCCCACGAGCTCGGGTCCCTGGTCGCCGACCGGCTCGCCGCCCTCCGGGCGCACGAGGACGCGGTCCGCGCGGCCGCCGATGCGGCCAACCGGCGGGTCACCGAGGCGCGCGCGGCGGCCGACGGCGCCGGCGCCCGGCTGCGGCTGGTCCGGCGCCGAGCGGCGTTGGAGGAGGAGCGCGCCCGGTTGGCCGACGCGGCCGAGCAGCACGCCGCCGGCGTGGCCCGCGTGGGCCGCGCGCGCCGCGCCGCCGTGGCCCGGCCGGTGCTGCGCGGGCTCGACGACGCCCGCGGGGCCCTCGTCGGCGCGGACAAGGAGCTGCGCGCCGCGCTCGACGCCGCCCCGGCCGGGCTCGCCCCCGCCGACCCCGAGGCCGCGCTCGCCGACGCCGGCCTGCCCGCGGCGCTCGCCGGGGTGCGGGAGGCGGCCGCCGCGCAGGTCGCGACCCTGACCCGCGTCGTCGGGCTGGAGCGCGCGCTTCCCCAGCGGGCCCGCGACCGGGACCGGCTCCGCGAGGTGCAGGCCGTGCGGACCCGCACGATGGCGGAGGCCGACGGCCTGCTCGCGGTGCGCCCGGAGGGCCGGGCGGCGCTCGTGGCCGACCTGGACGCGGCCGTCGCGCTCGCCGCGACGGCCCCGACCCGCGCCCGCGACCTCGCCGACGCCGAAGCCGTGGCCGCGGCCGTGCGGGACCTGGGTGCGGCCGAGGCCGAGCTCGCCGCCGCCACCGCCGCCCGCGCATCCGCGGCGCACGCCGCCGTCGCCGCGGTCGAGGAGGAGTCGCGCCTGCGCCGCGCCCGGCTCGCCGGGTTCGCCGGTGAGCTCGCCGCCGGCCTCGCGCCGGGGGAGCCCTGCCCCGTCTGCGGCGGCACCGAGCACCCGCACCCCGCGCCGGCCGGCGACGAGCCGGTGTCGGAGGAGGACGTCGCGGCCGCCGAGGACGCCCGCCGGGCCGCCGAGGACGCCGTGCGCGCCGCCGAGGCCCGCGTGGTCGGACGGACCGAGCCCTGCGCCGCGCTCCGCGAGCGGACCGGCGGCCTGCGCGCCGACCAGGGCGCCGTCTCCGCCGCGGCGGTCGACGCCTCGCGCGCCGAGCTCGCCGCCGCACGGGACGCCGGGGCCGCCCGCGAGCGGGTCCGCGCGGGCGGGGCGGGGCACGGC
>NZ_JAGXJG010000050.1:0-33371 GCF_019091725.1 Cellulomonas sp. GbtcB1
GCCGGCGGGGTCCACCGCGCCGGCGCCTCGGGCGCGCTCGCCGCCCCCGAAGCGGCCTCGCCGGCGCCGTCCTCGTCGTCCGCCGACGTGTCCGGCACGACCGTGATCGCCCCGGTCGCGTCGAGCACCCGCCGCTCGCCGGGCCGCGCGCCGCCGCCGGCGGGCAGGTCGGCACCCGGCACGACCGCGAACCCGGTCAGCGTCGGCGCCGGCCCGGTGCCGTCGTCGTCGAGCAGCGGCGCCGGGACCAGCAGCCGGGCGCGCGCCCGGTCGGCCTCGGCCTCGGCGAGCCGGCGGTCGGCGACGGCGTGCAGGGCGCGGCGGATGCGGTCGACCTCGGCCTCGGGGTCGAGGAACGCGGCGGCCGACCAGACGCGCAGCACGCTCCAGCCGAGGCGCTCGAGCCGCTCGGCGACCTGGCGGTCGCGCACCCGGACGCTGGGCTCGTGCAGGTAGGCGTCGTCGTCGGTGAGGACTGCGACGAGCAGCTCTCCCGGCAGGTCGGGGTGGCCGACGGCGAGAGGCAGGTGCAGCCCGCCCGGCAGGCCGTGGTCCAGCTCGACGACCAGCCCGTGCCGCCACAGCCGCTCGGCGAGGTCGACGACGAGGCGGTCGGGCGCGTGCTCGGCCGCGGGGGCCTTGACCTCCTCCGCCACGGCCGGGGCCGCGGCCTCCTCGGCGGCGGGCGTGCCGGCCGCGTCGTCGGACGCGTCGGTCCCCTCGGCCGCCGCCTCCACCTCGGCCGGCGCCGCCGCGATCGCCAGGTCCGTCTCCCCCGCGGCCCGCCGCTCGGCGAACCGCAGCAGGTCCGCCAGCAGCCGCGGACCCGGGCCGCGCAGCCGCTCGGGGTCGACGTCGGCCACCGCGAAGCAGGACACGACGTCGAGCCGGTGCCGGGTGACGCCGAGCGCCGCGAGCAGCAGCGCGTCGCCGCCGGGCCCGCTGATCGGCCCGAACCGGTGCAGCACCCGCCCGTGCGGGGTCCGCCCGAAGCCGAGCGAGAGGATGAGCGCGTCCCGGCGCAGGCCGGCGACGTTGGTCAGGTCGGTGACGACGAACGGCTCGGGCCGGGCGCCGTCGAGGCAGGCGGCGAGCGACGGCGAGTCCCGGACCTGCGCGAGCACGGCCTCGCGGATCTGCGCGGTGTGCACGGGCGACGCCGTGACGACGGCCAGCGACTCCTCGCCGTGGGTGAGCGCGTGCTCGATGACCAGCTCGACGACCCGGTCGACGTCGGCGCGGGTGCTCTGCACGGCGCCGGACCCGTCGGGCATCCCGGTGCCGTCGACCAGGTGGTGCCCGACGGCGGCCGCGCTCGTGGGCAGCGGCGTGGGCGACAGCACGTCGGCGTAGCCGTGCGCGGCGAGGAACGCCGTGAGGTACGGGTCGCGCCGGGATGCGTCCGCGCGCAGCGGCACGGTCGGCAGCACGTCGGCGAGCTCGCGGACGGCGGTGCCGGACGCGCACCGCCGGTCTCCGACGACGACGACCTGGCGGCCGCGGGCGATCGCGGGCAGCGCGACCTCGACGGGCAGGTGCGCGGCCGCGTCGAGGACCACGAGGTCGACGGTCCGGGTCGCGGGCAGCACCTGCGGCACCAGCATCGGCGCGGCGGCGAGCACGGGCCGCAGCCGGCGGGCGACGTCCGGGTACCGCTCGAACGTCTCGCGGAGCCCGGTCAGCCGCTCCTCGACGAGCTCGGCGAACAGCGCCTCGGTCTGCTCGGTGTGCGCGGCCATGGTGTTCCGCACGTGCGCGGCGGCGCGGGCGCGCACCGGGCCGGCGAGTGCGGCGGTGTGCGCGACGTCGAGCTGCCGGTACTCCGCGGCCAGCCGGCCGAGGGTGCGGCCGTCGTAGCCCGCGAGGGCGGGGTCGGCGGCGAGCAGCTGCTCGAAGACGGTGCTCCACCAGGCGAGCTCGAGCTCCGCGGGGACCAGTCCGGCGGGCACCCGGCGCGTGGCCAGGTCGTCGAGCAGGTCGTCCAGGCCGGCGGCGCGCAGCGACCGGAGCAGCCGGGTGCGCTCGGGCAGCCGGGCGAGGGTGTCCCGCGCCGCGACCAGGCGGCGTGCCCGGTCGAGGACCTCGCCGATCGGGCGGTCGAGCAGGTCGGCGCCCTCGGGGGTCCCGGCGAGCACGACGCCGAGCGCCTCGACGTCGGCGCGCACCTCGCGGTGCTCGGCCTCGATCTCCCCCAGGCCCTCGGGCAGCCGCGGCCAGCCGCCGGCCGGGCAGTGCTCGGCCCAGATGGCGCGCTGCCGCTGCACGTCGAGCAGCGCGGCGTGCAGGTCGGCGACCGGGCGGCCCGGGCGCAGCAGGTCCTTGGCCTGCTTCTTGAGCCGCCGGCGCAGCCAGTAGCCCATGGGGGTGCCGTGCTCGGCCCGCCAGGCCTTCGACGCGGTGGCGGCGACCATGTCGGCCGGGCTCCGCTCGAACACGATCGGCTGGAACACGTCGAGCGCGCCGCGGACGCCCGCGAGCACCTCGAGCTGCTCGGCCCACGTGGCGAGCGTCGTCGCGGTCGTGAACCCGGTGACCTCGGCGACCTCCGCGATCCGGCTCTCGGCCCGGGCCAGCCCGTCCTCGCCGGCCAGGCGCTCGGCGCGGCGCAGGGCGTCCGCCGCCTCGGCGTCGCTGAGCAGGGCGGCGCCGTACCAGGGGGTGTCGACCGGGCGGAGCGTGAACGCGCCCGCCTCGGCGGCCTCGCGCAGCTCGGCGCCGACGGCGGCGCGGCGCTCGGCGTCCAGGGTGCGGGCGACCTCGGCGGCCAGCCGGACCGTGGTGCGGGGCGCGGGCCGCTCGGCGGTGAGCCGGGCCAGCGCCTGGAACGCGTCGTAGGCGGACGCGCCCCAGGGCTCCCGGACCCGGTGCAGGCCGTCGACGTAGCCGCGCAGCCGCTCCCGGCGCTCGACCAGGGCCCGGCGGAGCTCGCCGGTCGCCACCGGGTCGCCGGGGTCGACGTCGAGCGTCATCGCGCCCATGAGCCGGCGCGACGAGGCGGCACGCCACGCGGCGTCGGGCGCGACGTCCAGCAGGACCTCGCCCACCCCGAGCTGCTCCAGGCGCTCGCGCAGCGCGACGGCGGCCCGCCGGTGCCCGGGGACGTACAGGACGGTGCGACCCTCGGCCGCGGCGTCGGCGACCAGCGCGGCCAGGGTGCCGGTGACGTCGCTGTCGGCGGGGGCGTCCACGAAGACGTGCGACCCGCCGGCGACCACGTCGAGGACGTGCTGCTGGGCGGGGTCCAGGTCGCCCACCCCGCGCTCCAGCGCCGGGTCGCGGTCGCCGCGGGACGGCTCGGGCAGGGCGACGTCGAGCGCGGCGACGGCCTCGGGCACGCCTGCCAGCGCGGCGACCACCTCGTGCCGGTCCAGGGCGGAGGCCAGCCGGTCCAGGTCGTCGACGAGCACCTGGCCCGGGTGCACGAACGTGCCGACGACGATCCGGTCGACGAGCTGGAAGTCGTCGAGGACCGCGGTGCCGAGCGAGGTCAGCCGGGTGATGGCGTCGCGCGGGTCGAAGCCCGACCCGGTGAACGCGCTCCGGGCGACGGCGCCGGGGTCGAGCAGCGCGCCGCGCGAGCGCAGCGCGCGGGCCAGGACCGGGTTGACCTCGAGGGACGGCTCGAGGGTCAGCTCGTAGTCGCTCTCGGCGGTGCCGCGGGCGCGGAGCGAGACCGGCCGGAGCAGCACGGGCGCGCGCACCTTGCGGGCGGTCGGGGCGGGCGCGTCGTCGTCCGCGGCGACGCCGTCCGGGCGCGCCGCCGACTCCCGCGTCGCCGTGGCGATCGCCGCGACGTCGTCGGTCGCCACGTCGGGCGTCGAGTGCTCGGTCCAGGAGGCGACGCCGATGGCCAGGTAGGTCGGCGCGATGCCGTACTGCTGCGCGTAGGTCCCGGCGCGGGCGGCGACGGCGCGGGCCCGGCGGCGGGCGGTGCCGAGCGCGGCGCCCTCCCGGACCAGGTTCGACAGCCGGGTCTCCCGCCCGGCGAACAGCTGGGCGATGCCGGAGGGGTGCGCGGCGGACAGGTCGAGGGCGGCGTCGCCGAGCAGCTCGACGTCGGCCAGCGTGGAGCCGCCGGCGGCCTCGACGAGCGCGGCGCGCCAGGTGCCGGCGGCGCCCTCGACGAGCTCGGCGGCGGACGGCGGCTCGACCAGCACCGGTCCGGCCGGGGTCGCGGGGTCGGTGGGGTCGGACATGGGCGTCTCGCCGTCGTGCGGGGTGTCGCGCCGGGGCGCGGGGCCGTCGGTGCCGGTCCCGGCGGTCGGCCCGCCGGCGGTCGTCTCGGGGGTCGGCGGCGTCACCGGCGCGGCCTCGGCGGAGGCGGCCGGCTGCTGCCCGGGGACGGAGCGGCGCGCAGGGACCTTCACCCGCAGCACGCTAACCGGGACTCCCCCCGACCGCGGGCGTGACGCGCCGCCGAGGCGGGTGATGACGCGGAACTCGCCGGCCGGGACGGCCTCGGGGGCGGTGCTCGGGGCGGCTCGGAGGAGCTCGGCCGGAGCCGGTGGCCGCGGGCCCGGAGCGGCGGCTCGACGGGCGACGACGGCGACGTAGTGAACGGTGCGCACCGCGCAGGGGGCAGGCGATGCGCACCGTCGGGATGAACTATGGCCCCCGTTGGTGCAGCGGTCAACAATCTGGCGTCCACGGGGGTGAACGCTCACACAGCGTGGTCACAGACCGGGAGCATCGCCGCAGGTCGACCGTCGGCGCTCGTGACCGAGATCACGATCCCACGACGAGGGCCCCGGTGCCCGACGGGGGGCGGTGCCGAGCACCGGCGACCTCGACGTCGGAGGGCCTGTCAGCCGCTGCAGGCCCTCCGACGTCGTCCATTCAAGGCGCCCCGGACCGCCGCTCACCGCGGGGTGAGTGGTGCAGGCGACTCCGTTGAGTGGCGGGAGGCGGCGGCCTGAGGGTCGCGGGGCCGTCGGTGAGCGTCACGCTCCGCCCCACGTAGGTGCCGCGAGGTCGGGTGCCTACGCTGCCGTCGACGCCCGAGGGGAGGACCGCCGGTGCCCGAGGACTTCGCGGTCACGGTCGGCGCGGGCACGCTGGCGCCCGCGGACGGCGACGCGGTCGTCCTCCCCCACCGGTGGACGGACGGCGGCGTCCGCGCCACGGTCGCCTTCACCGGCGCGCACCTGCTGCACCTCGCGGTCGCCGGCTGCGTGCTCAACGACCTGTTCCGCGAGGCGCACGCCCGCGGCCTTCCGCTCGCCGGCGCCGCGGTGACGGCCCGCGGTGGGTTCGCGCCGGAGACCTGGGCGTCCACGGGCGTCAGCTACGAGGTGCGGCTCGACACCACGGCGCCCGACGACGCCGTGACTCGGCTGCTCGCCGTCGTCGACGAGGTCGCCGAGATCCCCCGGGCCCTGCGTCAGGGCGTGCCCGTCAGCCGCCCCACTGCACCAGCTCGCCCCGGCTGACCAGCCCGAGCTTCCGCAGGGCGCGGCTCATGTGGTTCTCGACCGTCCGGACGCTCAGGTAGAGCTGGTCGGCGATCTGCCGGTTGCTCAGCCCCTCGCGCGCGAGGACCGCGACCTCCTGCTCCCGGACCGACAGCGGCTCGGCACGCACGCCGGCCAGCAGCCGGGGCACGGGCGCCCGAGCGGGCCGCGGGGTGCCCTCCTGGACGCCGAGCACCTGCTCGGCCGCGCGGGCGAGCGCCGGGGCGGTCGCCGCGCTCGTCCGCGACACGGCCGCCGCGACCGACTCCCGGTCGCCCTCGACGAGCCCGACCACCACCTGGGCGTACGGCTCCAGCAGCGGGACCCGGGTCCGGGCCGCGAGGTCGCGGACGGCGTTCCCCCGGTGGGCGTCGAGGTCGCCCGTGCCGAGCGTCCAGCACAGCAGCGCGGGCTGCAGCAGCCCCTCCGCCGCGTAGGCCCGGGCCGCCCGGCGGACGATGCGCGCGCCGGCCAGCGCCTCCCCCGACGCCGCCGCGAGCGCCGCGCGGGCGAGCGGCCGCATCGAGCGCAGCAGCGGCCGGTACGCCTGCGGCGAGCGGTCCAGCTCGCGCACGAGCACCTGGGCGAGCGTGAGGTTGCCCGCGTGCGCCTGGATGACGGCGCCGACCGTCAGGCCGCGCCGGTAGAACGTGGTGCCGACCGGGCCGGGCGCGCCGAGGCGGAGCGCCGTGCTCACCGCGCGCCAGGCGGCGGCGGTCTGGGACGACATGTACAGCACCTCGGCGAGCATGCTCGCGTGCACCCGGATGGCCAGGGCGTCGACCTCGTCGTAGGCGGCGTCCAGCATCCGGCGCTGCCACTGCTCGGCCTCGTCGATCCGGCCGGCCTGCAGGAGGCCCTGCCCGCGCAGGGCCGCGAGGTAGTGCCGCGGCTCGGGGGCCGCGCAGGACAGGTCCGCGCGCTCGACCACCTCGAGCGCGGCCTCGGGCCAGCCGGCCTCGAGCAGCGCGGCGGCGCGCAGCACCGACGGCCAGCCGCGGACGAACGGCACCCGCGTCTCCGGCTCGACCTCCGCCGCCACCTCCTCGGGGCTGCGGCCCCCCGCCAGCTCGCGCAGCAGGCGCGGCTTGAGCCGGCCGAGCTCGGCGACCGGGGCGAGGTCGGGGTCGACGGGGTCCGGCCACGCGTCGTCCGGCCCCGCGACGGGCCAGCCGTCGTCGGCGGGCTCGACGTCGGGCACGACCTCGCCGTCGGCCGCGTCCTGCTCCGCGTCGCCCTCGGCCGCGTCGTCCTCCCACGGACCGTCGCCGGCCGGCTGCCCGCCCGCGAGGTCCACGGGCAGCGGGCCCTCCGGCGCGTTGGTGGCCGCGGTCACCGCCCAGGCGGCCCACCGCGAGCGGTAGAACGCGAACGCCGCGCGCGCCCCCGCGTCGTCGTGCTCGCCCGGCTCCATCCGCGCGAACACCTCCTCGAGCTGCTCGGCCGCCGGGCGGAGCATCAGCGCCGCGAGGTAGGCGTTCGCGGTGGCCAGCGTCGGGTGCGCCAGCCACTCCGCCCGACGCGCGCCCTCGTCCGCGGTGGCGCGCTCGTGCACGAGGCCGGCGACCTGCGCGACCCACGCGGGCGCGCCGCCCTCGCCGGACGGCGCGGCCAGCAGCACGGTCGTCAGGTCGTCGACCGGCGAGGCGGCCGCGGCGAGCCCGCCGCCCTCGGCCGCGACCCGCTCCGCGAGCCGGCGCCGGCGGTACGGCGACACCCGCTGCCGCAGCGCCCGGGCGAGCAGCGGCGGCGACACCGCCAGCACCTCGCCGGCGCCCGCGAGCTCGTGGCCGACGACGCGGCCGTGGTCCGACAGCTCCGCGAGCACGGACGGGTCGACCAGCCGGCCCGCGACGTCGGCGGGCAGCGGTCCGGCGCTGGCGAGCGTCTCCAGCGCCGCGACGCACGCCGGGCCGAGCCCGGACAGGAACACGTAGGCGACCGCCTCCGCGGGCACCTCGCCCAGCGTGCCGTCCTCGACCCACAGGCCGTCCTGCCGGCGCAGCACGCCTGCCGCCCGGGCCGCGTCCGCGAGCGCCACGACCGCGCGGGGGTTGCCCCCGGTCCCGGCCATCACCGAGGCGGTGAGCCCCGCGTCGGCGGGTGCGCCGAGCACGGACTCCAGCAGGGTCGCCACGGCCCGGAACCCGAACGGCTGCACCCGCACCTCCGCGGGCGCCCGGCCGAGCAGCAGGTCGCGCAGGCCGCCGCCCGGGGCGCGGAGCGGGTCGGAGGTGCTGGCGGCGACGAGCAGCGACCCCGTGCGGCCGAGGACCCGCCGGGCCACGCCGAGGCTGGCGTCGTCCATCCGGTCCACGTCGTCGACCAGGAGCACGCTGCGGCGCGCCCGCAGCTCGTCGGTCAGCCAGTCGGTCAGCGCCGCCTCGTCCGGCACGCGCACCGACGACGACGCGTGGTCGAGCAGCGCCGACAGCGGCCGGGAGCCGCCCGCGCGCAGCAGGATGCCCGTCACGCCCCGCCGTGAGGCGTCGGCGAGCAGGCCCTCCAGCACCGTCGTCTTGCCCGCGCCGCGGTCCCCGCGCACGAGGACGTCGCGGCCGAGCGGCAGCCACCGCTGCGCCGCCGCCACCGTCAGCCCGAATCCCTCTGCCTCCACCGTCAGCCCTCCGTGTGCGTCGACCCCCGGGTAGGGACTGTTCCGCGTGGGGCACCACTCAACGGCGGCGCCGGGAGCACCTACGCAGTGCGCGGCCGCCCGGCGGGCCCCCGGCGTGCCGCACGGACGCAGCGGCCCCGGCGGGCACCTACCCAGTCGGGGGGAGGGACACCGACCACCCGGACGCAGCCAGCCGCCGCGCAGCCCGCGCCCGCCGGTGCCAGGCTGGAGGGCGCCGCGCGAGGGCCGGCCGGGCCCCCGCCGCCTGAGGACCGGAGACCGCGATGGCGTACACCATCGGCTACTTCGTCGGCAGCCTGTCGAGCACCTCGATCAACCGCACCCTGGCGAACGCCCTGGTCGCGCTCGCCCCCGAGCAGCTGGAGTTCCGGGAGATCCCCATCGGCGGGCTCCCGCTCTACAGCCCCGACCACGACGCGGACTACCCGCCGGAGGCCCGGGAGCTCAAGCGGGCGATCACCGAGTCGGACGGCATCCTGTTCGTCTCCCCGGAGTACAACCGCTCCATCCCCGGCGCGCTGAAGAACGCGATCGACTGGGGCTCGCGGCCGTGGGGCACCAACGCGTTCGCCCGCAAGCCCACCGGGATCGCCGGCGCCTCGATCGGCAAGATCGGCACCGCGGTGATGCAGTCGTCCATGCGCAGCGTGCTCAGCTTCCTCGACGCGCCGCAGCTCAACGCCCCCGAGGTCTACGTGCAGGTGGAGGCCGGCACGTTCGCCGACGACGGGACGCTGCTCGACGACACCCTCGCGCAGTTCCTCCGGCACTACATGGCGGAGTACTGCGCGTTCGTGCAGCGGGTGCTCGCGGCGAACGCGCCCGGGCACATCGGCGACCCGGACGCGATGCCGGTCGCCTGACGGCCGAGGCGGACGCGGCGGCCGCGGTCGCGCCGGGTCAGGCGCGCGGCCGCAGCCGGAGCTCCGGCATCGGCGGCGCCGGCAGCGGCGCCGCCGGGTGCCCCTGCACGCGCCCGAACCCGGGCGCCGGCGCGTCGGGGTCGGCGATCTCCGCCTGCCACCGGGCCCGCGCCGCGACGACCTCGTCGTGGTCCCGCCCGATGAAGTTCCACCACATGACGATCTGCTCGCCGAGCGGCAGCCCGCCGATGAGCAGCACCCGCGCCTCGGTGTCGCCGGTCGACGTCAGGGTGAGCGTCGTCGCGCCCGGCTCCCGGTACAGCAGGTGGTGCGCGGGGGCCGCGACGCCGTCGACCGCGAGCGCCCCGGCGTCGACGAGCACGGCGTGCTCGAAGGCCGGATCCACCTCGAACGTGTGCGCGGCGCCGGGTCGCAGCCGCACCTCCGCCCCCACCAGCGGGCTGAACGTCCGCACTGGCGACGTCGACCCGGCGAGCGTGCCGAGGAAGACGCGCGCCTCCCCGCCGTCGAGCGGGACGACCGGCGGGACGTGGTGCTCGAACGCGGGCGGCGCGCCGCGGTCGGCCTCCGGCAGCACCGTCCAGAGCTGGACGCCGTGCAGGACCGTCGTCGCGTCGGTCGAGTCCTCGGAGTGGCTGATGCCCCGGCCGGCAGTCATGAGGTTCATCTCGCCCGGGCGGACGAGGCAGTGCGTGCCGAGGCTGTCCCGGTGCTCGATCTCCCCCGAGAACAGCCAGGACACCGTCTGCAGGCCGGTGTGCGGGTGCGGCGGGACGCGCATCCCGCCGGTCGCGGCGACGTCGTCGGGGCCGTAGTGGTCGAGGAAGCACCAGGCGCCGACGAACGACCGGGCGCGCTGCGGCAGCGTGCGCCGGACGGACATCGCGCGGATGCCGCCGAGCGGGACGTCGCGGGGCTCGAGCAGCTCGAACCCGGCGGGGAGCCCCGCCGCGGGCGCGCCGCCCGGGGTGCACACGCGCTCGGTGGCGACGGCCTCGAGGTTGGTCATGTCGCTCCCGTGATCGCGCTGTCGTGCCGGCGCGCCCAGGGTACGTCGGGCGCGACCGCCCACCGCGGCGCCGCGGTCCCCTCAAGACCGGGTGCCCCGGGGCCGATGGACAGGCGATCGCGCCGCGCACCGCCGGCGCCGGGGTCGAGGGAGTCCCGTGCCGCCGTACCGCCTGCTCACCCGCACGCTCGCCGGCGTGGTCACCGACCGGGTCCCGCCCGGCCTCGTCCAGGTGGCCGTGCTGCTGGGCGTGCTCACGCCGGTCGTCGGGTCGCTGTCCGGCACGGGCGTCGCGGTGCCCGCCGCGACCGCCGAGTCGCTGCCGTACTACCTCACGGGCACGGCGCAGGCGGTGGTGCTGGCCTGCCTCGTGCTGGTGTGGCTGGTCCCGTCGACGGCCCTCGTCCTCACGGCGGCGGGCACGGCGGTGTGCGGGCTCGCCCCGGATGCGCTCGCCGGGCCGAGCGGGCTGTGGCTGGCGGCCGCGGCCCCGCTCGGCGTCCTGGCCGTCGCGGACCAGCTGCTCGCCGTGCGGCGACGGGCGCTCGCCCGGGCCGTGCTCCGCGACGGGAGCTCGACGGTGACGCTGCCGCCCGTGCACCCCGCGGTGCGCGCCGACCTGCTGCGGACCGGGTGGGGCCGCAGCGCGCTGGGCGTGCTGCTGCTCGCGGCCGGGTTGGCGGCGACCGTCCTGCTCGCGCACGACCACGTGGCGGCGACCCGGTTCCGTGCCGGTGCGGAGACGGCCACGGGCGTCGTCGAGCGGGTGACGGAGGACGGGCTGTCCATGTCCGTGCGGGTGGACGAGGGCACGTTCGACGCGCCGGTGAACTACCAGGAGCGGTCACCGGGCGACGCCGTGCGGCTGCGGTTCGACCCCGTGACCGGGCGCGCGGAGGCCGTCGACGACGTGTTCGACGCGTCGACCGCGCTCATCCCCGTCGTCGGCTGCGGGTTCACCGGCGGGCTGCTGCTCGCGCAGGTGCGCCGGCGCCGGGCCCGCCTCGCCGCGCTGCTGGACGAGCCGCAGCCGGCCGTCGTCGCGCTCGCGCACGGCGCACCCCGGGCGGGCGGGGCGCTGCTCACCCCCGTGGACGACGTCACGCACCTGCTCGCGACCGCTCCGGCCCTGGTGCCGGTCGCCGGGCCGGCGTTCGTCCTGGTCGTACCGGACGACGACCCGGACGACGGGCGCGACGACTTCGACGACGTCACCGACAACCCGCAGGGGCACAAGGCCTGGGACGTCACCGCCGACGCATGGCACCGCGAGGACGAGGACGACGACGAGCACCGCGTCCTGGTCTCCGAGCTCTCCGACGCGGAGCTGCTCGACCTCGCGCGCGAGGTCGGGGCCGACGACGAGCCGTCCGGTGAGCACGACCCGTTCCGGCCCCCGGCCGGCGACCCGGTGCGCGCCGCCGGCGTCCCCGTGGTGCTCATGGGCCTGGCCGGCGACGACGCCCCGGTCGCGGTCGGCGTCGGCCCGGACGTGTACGTCTCGCTGCGGCCGCTGCGCCCGCCGCGGTGGCGCTGGCCGCGCCGGGTCGCGGTGGCGGAGCGGCCTGGCGCGTGGCGGGCGTTCGCCGACAGCAGGGACCGCGCCGTCGAGCAGCTGGGCCGCCGGGCGGGCCGGTGGCTGCCGTGGGTCGCGCTGCTGCCCGCCGGCTGGGGTCTGCGCGGGGTGGCGCGCTGGGGCGACGCCACGTGGTCGACGGCGGCGGGCCTCGTGTTCGGCCTCGTCGCTCTGGCCTGGTCCGTCTCCGTGTGGGGCCAGCCGCGCGTCGACCTGAGCCCGCGCGGGCTCCGCGTCCGCGGCTTCCTGCTGGACACGCTCGTGCCGTGGAGGCGCGTGACCGGGACCGCGGCGGACGACCAGGCGCTGGTGGTGCGGTACGACGACGACGAGCCGGGCGGCAACGCGATGCTCGTGCCCCTCGGGGGCGGCGGGCTCCCGCTGACCCGCGACGGCGCGACGCCGGCGGAGGTCCACGCGCGCATCGAGGGGCGGGCGGCCGCGGCCCGGGCCGAGCCGCTCCGCACTCCTCACGGGGCCGTGCCCCCGGTCGAGCGGCGGCCGACGGTCCCGGTGCTGGCAGCCCTGGCCTGGCTCGTCGTGTGCGTGGTGGCGGTCGCCGGGGCCTGACCGCGGTCGCGGCCCCGGCCGAACGTCAGCCTCTCTTCGCCACCTTGCGCAGCACCGCGACGGCCGCCAGGCCGCCCGCGATCCACGGGCCCGCGACGATCAGCGGGTCCAGCACCTGGTGCCGGACGTCGACCCGGCCCCTCCGCGAGGCGATCGGGTGCCGGCGCGGCTCGGACAGGATCCCGGTCTCGGTGATCGGGTTGTCCGGGTGCAGCGTGCCGAACGACTTCAGGTGCTCGGTCGTCGACTCGACCCGGTCGGCGGCGATGAGCAGCAGCCAGTGCGCGGCGCGGCCCTCGCTGAACCGCTCGTAGGCGTACCGCCGGATCGCCCCGGCGGGGCCGTGCAGCGGCTGCGCGGTGCCGAACACCGGCGGCAGCTGCTCGTGCTCGATCGACCTCTCCCGCGGGAACGTCTCCTCCTGGCGGTCCGGGAAGTCCCAGTGGGCTCCGGTCGGCAGGTCGGACCGCTCGCGCGGGTACGACGGGCGGTCGGCGGGGTCGAGGTCGGCGCCCCACCCGGGGATGCGGGAGCGGAGCTGCTCCGGGGTCTCGGGGAGCGGCGGCTTCTCGGCTCGGTACGGCATGGTCCCGGCTCCCCTCAGTCCTCGTCCGGCACGATGACCGGCTTGATGATGCCGTCGAGCTTCGACGACATCAGGTGGTACCCCTCGGCGATGTGCTCCAGGGGGATGCGGTGCGTGACGATGTCGCTCGGCTTCAGGTAGCCGTTGCGGATGTGCTCGAGCAGCCGCGGCCACTGCCGGCTGGCCGGCGCCTGGTTCATCCGCAGCGTCAGGCCCTTGTTCATCGCGTCGCCGAACTTCACGGCGGAGAAGATCGGGCCGTAGGCGCCCATCACGGAGACGGTGCCGCCCTTGCGGACGCCGTCGATCGCCCAGTTCAGCGCGACCGGCGACCCGCCCTGCAGCTTGAGCTTGGCCGCGGTGACGTGCTGGATCAGGTTGCCGTCCGCCTCCGCGCCGACCGCCTCGATGACGCGGTCGAACCCGAGGCCGTCGGTGGCGTACTTCATCTCGACGACGATGTCCCGGTACTCCGCGTAGTTGCGGGTCTCGGCGTGGGCGAACTCCTTCGCCTTCTCGAGCCGGTAGTCGAGCTGGTCGATGACGACCACCCGCCCGGCGCCCATCAGCCAGGCCGACCGCGCCGCGAACAGCCCGACCGGTCCCGCCCCGAGCACCGCGACCGTGTCGCCCTCGCGGATGTCCGCGAGCTGCGCGCCGAAGTAGCCGGTGGACAGCGCGTCGGTCATCAGCAGCGCGTCCTCGTCCTCCAGCCAGTCCGGGATCTTCTCCGGGCCGACGTCGGCGAACGGCACGCGCACGTACTGCGCCTGGCCGCCGTCGTAGCCGCCGGTCGTGTGGGAGTACCCGTAGATGCCGCCGACAGCCGTCGCGTTCGGGTTCACGTTGTGGCAGTTCGAGTACAGGCCGCGGGCGCAGAAGAAGCACGTCCCGCAGTAGATGTTGAACGGCACCATCACGCGGTCGCCGACCTGCAGGTTCTGCACCGACGAGCCGACCTGCTCGACCACCCCGATGAACTCGTGGCCGAACGTGTGGCCGATCCGGGTGTCGGGCATCATCCCGTGGTAGAGGTGCAGGTCGGAGCCGCAGATCGCGGCCCGAACGACCTTCACGACCGCGTCGTTCGGGTGCTCGATCCTCGGGACGTCCTTCTCCTCCACCCGGACCTTGTACGGCCCGCGGTAGACCATGGCGCGCATCGGCGTTCCCCCTCCTCCTGCTCGGTCACCCCAGCCTGCGGAACGACCGCCGGGTGCGCATCCGGAGCGGGTGCTCGGGGGCAGGTGGGACCATCGCTCCGTGCCCACCCGCCTCCCGCGCCGCGCCCGCGCCCTGCTCGGCGCCGCCCTGCTCGGCGCCGTCGCCGCCGGCTGCGGCCCCGCCGGCTCCCCCGCGGCCCCCGCGCCGTCCGCGTCCGAGCACCTCGGCGGGCAGCCGACCCCGGACGTGACCGGCGTGGTCGCGGGCGGCTCGCTGACGCAGGCGTCGGACCCGTACTTCGAGGGGATGGGGCTCGCCGGGCTCGGTGAGGAGCCGTCGGTGCTCGCGGCCGACGGCTCGCAGGCGACCGTCGCCGACCTGCGCGACGGCGACCGGGTGGAGGTGTGGCTGGGGCCCGACGGGACGTGCGCGGAGTCGTTCCCCGTGCAGTGCGACCTGCTGACGGTGCGGGTGACCGAGGCGGCCGCGACGGCGAGCCCGTCCGCGAGCGCGAGCCCGACGGCGACCGGGGCGACCGCCCCGTAGCATCGCGGGCGATGAGCACCGCGCCCCTCGCCGAGCCCGCCCCGGTCGAGCCCGGCGCCGCCGCGCGCGACCTGCTCGCCCGGCACGTCGCCCTCGCGGACCGCGCCCGCGCCGTGCTCGACCACCTCGACGGCGCGACCGTGCGGGTGGCCGCGCTGGTCGAGGCCGACCGCGAGCAGCGGGTCCGCGCCGAGCTGGGCGTCGTCCCCGTCGAGCAGCTCGGCGCGATGACGGACCGGAATCTGCGGCTGCGGGCCCTGACGGACGCCGGGTACGCCACGGCCTCCGACCTGCTCGGGGTCCCGGCGGCCGCGCTCGACGAGGTCCCGGGCGTCGGGGCGCAGAGCGCGCGGAGCGTGGTGGCCGCGGTCGACCAGCTCGCCGAGGCCGTGCGCGCCGGGGTGCCGGTGCGGCTGGAGGTCGACCGGTCCGGCCGCCCCGACACCGCGACCACGGCCGAGGTGCTGCGGCTGCTCGACCGGCTGCTCCGGCTGCGCCCGCTCGTCGAGCCGCACCGCGAGGCGCTCACCGCGTACGCCTCGGCGGTGCCGGTGCACGCGACGTCCGCCGCGCCCGCCGCGGGGCGGCTGCGGTTCGCGCTGTCCCGGCGGGCGACGAAGGACCGCGCGCGCCGGGCGCTGGCGGCCCTGGCGGGCTGGGACGCGACGCTCGACGCGGGCGGTCTGGCCGCGACGATCGAGACCCTGGCCGCCGCCTGCGTCGTCCCCGACACCGACGGTCCGGCGCTCTGGGCGGTGTTCGAGCGGCGCGCGGCCGAGCTGTACGGCGTGCTCGGCACGATCGTGCCGCTCGCCCAGGACGTGCTCGCCGCCCGCGGCCTGCTCACCGCCGAGCTCGCCGAGCGGGTCGCCGCGCACCCGCTGGACCTGTCGGCGGTGCGGGTCCCGCTCCGCGGCTACCAGGAGTTCGGCGCGCGGTTCGCGCTGAACCAGGGCCGGGCGCTGCTCGGCGACGAGATGGGCCTCGGCAAGACGGTGCAGGCGCTGGCCGCGATCGCGCACCTGGCGGCCGCTGGCGAGCGGCGGTTCCTCGTCGTCTGCCCCGCCGGCGTGCTGGTGAACTGGCTGCGCGAGATCGACGCGAAGACCACGCTGACCGGGCACCGCCTGCACGGGCCGGACCGCGCGGCTGCGATCGCGCGCTGGCACGCCGAGGGCGGCGTCGGGGTGACGACGTTCGAGGGCCTGCCGCACGTGCCGCTCGACGGCGCCGACGTGGCGATGCTGGTCGTCGACGAGGCGCACTACGTGAAGAACCCGGAGGCGCAGCGGTCCCGGGCGGTGGCGGCGTGGGCGTCGGCGGTGTGGCGGGTGCTGCTGCTGACCGGCACGCCGATGGACAACCGGATCGACGACTTCGTGGCGCTCGTCCGGCTGCTCGACCCGGACCTCGCGGGGTCGCTCCCCCGGCACCTGGGCCTCGTGGGCGCGGACACCTTCCGCCGGGACGTCGCGCCGGTCTACCTGCGGCGGAACCAGGCCGACGTGCTGGTCGAGCTGCCCGACCTCGTCCTCGTCGACGAGTGGGAGGACCTGTCGCCCGCCGGCGAGGAGGTCTACCGGGCCGCGGTGGCGAGCGGGAACTTCATGGCGATGCGGCGCGCCGCCTGGCTCACGGCCGACCCGGGCGAGTCGACCAAGCTCGGCCGGCTGCGCGAGGTCGTCGCGGAGGCCGGGGCGAACGGGCAGCGCACGGTCGTGTTCTCGTACTTCCGGGACGTGCTGGAGGTGGTCGCCGGGGCCCTGGGGGCCGGGCCCGGCGCGCCCCGGGTGTTCGGCCCGCTCACCGGCGACGTCCCCGCCGACGAGCGCCAGGCCGTCATCGACGCGTTCTCCGCCGGGCCCCGCGACGGCGTGCTGGTCGCCCAGATCACCGTCGGCGGCGTCGGGCTCAACCTCCAGACCGCGTCCGTGGCGGTGCTCTGCGAGCCGCAGCTCACCCCGTCGGCGGAGTCGCAGGCCGTCGCCCGGCTGCACCGGATGGGCCAGGTGCGGGCGGTCGTCGCGCACCGGCTGCTCGCCGAGGACGGCGTGGACGAGCGGATCGTCGAGCTGCTGGCCGGCAAGCGACGGGTGTTCGACGCCTACGTCCGGGAGTCGTCGGTCGCGGCGGCGGCCGTCGCGGCGGTCGACGTGACCGAGGCGGGGCTGGCGCGGGAGGTCGTCGCGATGGAGCAGGCGCGCCTCGGCTACGGGCCGGTGTGGGACGAGCTGGCGGCCGCCCCGGAGTAGCGCGGTGCTACTGCTGCGCGACCCGGTCGGGCCAGGCGCCCTGCTCGCCCCGGTGCCGGACCGCGCGCCCGACGACCAGGCCGGCCAGCGCGCTGGACGCGTTCCTGCCCTCGACGTGCCAGGTGTTCCGGTCGCCCGAGGTCTCGATCACCAGGACGCCGTCGACCTGGCCGTCCGGCTGGTCGCGGCGGACCTCGTAGCGGACCTCCGCCGCGTTCTCGTCGATCTTGTCGGCGTAGACCAGGACCCCGCTCATACGCACTGTGTACACGGTGCGGGCCGGGAGAAGCGAACCGGCTTCTCGTCGCGCGGCAGCGAGTCGGCCGGTCTCCTCCTCGCGAGGCCTCAAGGGTCACGAGTAGAACGAGGCGTCTCGCGGTCAGACCCCGTCACGCCGTCGGAGCCGGAGCGCCTTGTGCAGCACGTTGCGCGCGAGCACCGATCTCTTCTCCTCCCCGTCGACGTACCACTGCTCAGGGTCGTCGAGCGGGATCACCAGGACACCGCGGGCCGAGCTCGGCTCGGACCGAACTCGTACCGGACGACATCGGCGCCCTCGCTCACCAGTCGGCCGAACCCCGTCGTGCCCATCGTCGCTCCGCCCGCCTGGTCTCACGGCCATGCGCGGTCGGTCGTCGCGGCCTTCCATGAACCACGACTCGGGATCGTCCACAGGAATCACGATGACCCCGCGGAGCGGGTCCTGCGGATCGATCCCGTAGTCGTGTCGCGCGAACTTGTCGTCGGCGGACACGAGCCGCCCATGAGCAGATGACGCCATGAGTGCCTCCTGCAGCAGAGATACCCAGTTGGCGATCGTGTTCGCGTGTGTCTCCCGATACGTCGCACGAGCACGCTGTCCACCGTCGCATCAGGGTCGTCCCCAACTCGTAGCGGACCTCGTCAGGCGTCGCGGCGACCTTGCGCCCGTCCACGGCGAGACCCCTGCGCGATGCCTCTCCGCTACGGCAGCGGCGGCGGCGGCGCGAATCGCTCGGCGACTGCGACGATCGCCTCGGGGCTCAGCCGAGGCGGCGCGCCGGCTCGCGCACGGGCCACGATCTCGTCCGGGACGCGCGCACCGTATCGCCGGACGTAGTAGGCGAGGTCCTCCGACCAGACGTACTCGCCGTCCGACAGCACGTTGATCCCGCTCACGTCGCGGTGCTCCGGCTCGATGACGTCGTCCGTGCGCGCCGTCGTCGCGACGATCACGCTTCCCTGCTCGAGGTAGCGGGCGACCGTTTCCCGCAACCCGGGCTCGAGCGGGTGGGCGAGGGCCTCGTCGATGCTCGGACCCTCGGGATCTCCGTGACGCAGTTCCCTGAAGAAGCCCAGCTCGGTCGATGTCACGCAGCATCCCCTCCAGTCCGCGGGTCGAAAATACGCCACTCCCCGGTCAGGTTCCTCTGGGTCGGGCCGATTCCGGTGGCGCCGTTCGACCAGATCCACAGCGTGTCAGACGGGGCCTCGACCTGGGTACCCAGGGCGTCGGCCAGCCGCTGAGCGATGCCATCGGCGTCGCGCCCGGTGCTACAGCTGAGGAGCCGGATCGGTGAGCCGTCGTAGTCGGGCTGTCTCCTGATCAGGTCAGCCAGGGTCCGATGATCGATCGCCAACGTCGACCCATCCGTGTGCTCCAGGAAGACGCGCTCGGGACTGCCGTGCATCCCGACGTCGTACCAGCCCGGCTTCGGCGGGATGTTCGTCGAGTAGTTCCGGATCGCCTCACTCCGCGGGAACCGATTGAGGTCCGCCGCCGAGGCGTCGTCCAGGTACCGCTGGAGAACGCCCGGGCCGGCTCCCGGGCGCCCCGCTCCCGGCAGCCGCCCGCGCACCCCGGAGGCGAGCCGCGCGAGCACGTCCTTCATCGCCTCCAGCAGCCCCTTCAGCGACTTCGCCGAGGTGAGCAGGTCCGTCACCGACCGCCCGACCCGCACGGCCAGCGACGACACCCGGGTCGTCACCTGCGACACCACGTACGGCGTCGCCAGTCCGACGGTCAGGACGAGCTCCGCGGCCCACGAGATGATCGAGCCGACGAGCTGCGCCAGGGTGTCCCGGACCAGGTCGTGCACCACCTGGACGACGGTCGAGCACGTGCGCAGCGCGGACGCCATGGCCGACGCGGACCCGCCGCCGGCGCGCACCCGGTCCGCCAGGTTGTTCGCGTAGGTCGCGTACGCGACGACCGAGGCGCCCGACATCGCCTCCAGGTCGGCGGCCACGATGCGGTTGAGCTCGTCGCCCGCGCCGTTCATCGCGGTCGCGACGTTCTCCCACGTGGCGGCGAACCCGAGCACCGCACCGGCGTCGCCGGTGAGGTCGTTCAGCCAGCCCTTGAGCGGCTCCAGGTGCTCCATCAGCCAGCCGAGCCCGGCGGCGATGAGCGAGCCCAGCGGGTCCATGACGGCGGCGGCGGTGTCCAGCGCGACGCCGACCCCGGAGAGCCCCGCCGCGAGCCAGTCGCCCGACTGCAGGGACGCCGACAGCTGGGTCACGGAGTCGAGCAGGCCGGCGCCGCCGAACGCGGTCGAGGTGTCGACCGGGCCGGCGACCAGGGGGTTGGCCGTCACCGGTCGAGCGCCCGGGCGATGGACTGCATGCGGGCCTCGACACGCTGGTCGGCCTCGTCGATCGAGCGCGCCATCGCGCCCAGCTCGGTGATCATGCCGTCGGCGGCCTCGCGCATCGCCGTGACGGCGTCCCGGGCGGCGCTGTCGACGCCCGAGACGATGCCCGGCAGGAACGAGCACAGGACGCCGAACGCGCCGCCGTGCAGGTCGACGGAACCGGCGGCCGCCTGCGCGGTGCCGAGGTCGCCGGCCACCTGGCCGACGCGCGTGCCGTGGCGCCGCAGAACCTCGGTGTCGACCTCGAAGCCCCCGCTCACGCGATCACCGCAGCCGACCGGCGAGCTCGCCGCGCAGGTGCTCGGTCACCGGCGACTCCGCACCGAACGCGTCGGCCGTGACCGCGAGCGCCTGGCGTCCGGCGTCCCGGCCCGCGGCGCGGACGGTCTCGACGATGAGCGCCGCCAGGTCGCGCGGCGCGAGGTCGGTCGCGCCGTCGGCGAGCTGGAGGTCGACCAGCTGGCCCGACGGGTCGGCCTCGGCGGTCACCTCGCCACGCGGGCTGCGCGCCCGGCCGCGGAGGCGGTCGAGCGCGTCCTTCACCTCGGCGGCCTTGGCGGCGCGCTCCTGAGCGGCGCGGATGTCGGCCTGGACACGCTCGATCGCGGCGTCCGGGTCGTCGTAGAACGAGGTCACGTGACGCACTGTAACGGCGGCTCCGACTCCGCGACGCCCCGGTGCGCCGAGCGCCACCCGTCCGGGCGCCGCCCGTGCGCCGAGACTGCAGAACCGGACTCCATCACGCGCCGCGCGGACAGTCCGGTTCTGCAGTCTCGGTGGCCGGTCCGGGTCAGGCGCAACCGGCGACCTCGCGCCCGACCAGGCTGCGAGGGGCGCTGCCACGATGACCGGCATGGAGACCCGTCGCAGGCCGCGCACCCGCATCGCTCTCGCCGTCGGGGTCGCCGCCGCGACCGTGCTGCTGCTCGCCGCCTGCGCCGCGGGCGTGAACCCCGACGTCGGTCAGGCGCCGCCCGGGGCCGAGGAGCCCGCCGGGTTCTGGCTCGGGCTCTGGCACGGGATCATCCTGCCGGTCACCTGGATCGTCTCGCTGTTCACCCGGACCGTCTCGCCGTACGAGGTGTTCAACTCGGGGAACTGGTACGACTTCGGGTTCGTCCTGGGCATCACGATCGTGTTCGGGGGGCCGTTCGGGGCGGGGCGGGCGCGCCGGCGGTGACGGGTGCGCGCGCCGCCGCCCGCGTGACCCGCGCCTCCACCGCCAGCACCACCGCCACCCCGGCCCCGCACAGCGCGAACCCCACGAGCGTCACCGGGGTCAGCGGCTCCCCCAGCCCGACGGCGCCCGCCGCCGCGGTGGCCGGCGCGACCAGGAACAGCAGCGCGTTCAGCGCCGTCACCCCGATCCGGCGCAGCAGCCACCAGTACAGCCCGTAGGCGACGAGTGTGGGGAACACCGCGGCGAGCGCGGTCGCGACCCAGAACCCGGCGTCGGCCGGCGGCGAGAGCTCACCCGCAACGGCCGCCGCGACCAGCAACGCCGCCGCCGTCACCACCACCTGCACCGTGAGCACGACCAGCACCGGGGGCCGCGAGGGCAACCGGCGCTCGAGGAACGTCGCCGCCACCAGGCACGCCATCGCGGCGAGCGGCAGCAGGTACGCCGCCGCGGGCGCCTGCGATCCGCCGAGCTGCGACCGCACGACGAGCAGCACCCCGACCGCACCGACCGCCAGGCCGGCCCACTGCGCCCCGCGCACCCGCAGCCCGAGCAGCGGCCCGACGAGCGTCGCGACGACCAGCGGCTGCACCGCGTCGATGAGCGCGGTGGTCCCCGTCGCCACGCCCGCGGCGATCGCGGCGTACACGAGCACGACGTAGCCGAGCTGGGCGAACAGCCCGATCACCGCCTGCCGTCGCAGGTCCGCCCGCGGGACGTCGCGGGCGGCGCCGGTCGCGAGCGTCACCGCCACGAGGGCGACCGCGACCGGGACGAACCGCCAGACCAGGAGGGTGAGCGACGAGGCGTCGACGGTCGCGACCTTCGCGATGACGAAGCCGGAGCTCCAGCTCGCGACGAAGCCGACCGCGGCCAGACCGACGAGCACGCGGGCGAGTAGACCGACCTGTTTACTCATGTCGAGGGACTATACAGACCTGTTTACTCGGGCGCGCCCCGAACGCGGGAGCGCGGGCGCCCGGCACTCGCGGCGCGGCCTACCAGCGCTCGAGCACGGACAGCATCCGGGCGACCGCCTCGCGCTGCGGGGGCCGCAGGTCGGTCCGGCGGAGGAGCTCGCGGCACGACTCCTTGCCGAACAGGACGCCGGAGGTGCCCATGCCGTCCCGGCGCAGACCCCCGGCCACCGCGGCCTGGAGCGTGTCCGCCTCCACAGCGGCCTCGAAGTCCGCGTCGGTGGCGTCAGCTGGGCTCCCGAACGCCCGGTCGACCGCCGCGAGCGCCGCCTGCGTCTCGCGCACCAGCGCCCGCGCGTCCGCCCGCGCCCCCTTGAGGGACGCGTCCCGCGCAGCACCGACCCCGCCGAGCACAGCACCCTCGATGTCCCGTGCGGCAGCCTTCGCCGTCGCCGCCCGGGCGATCGTGCCGCGGAGCACGACCGGCCGCGCCGACACCCGCTCCACGACGAGCATCGACAGCATCCGGGACTCGCTGAACCGGTTGGCGAAGCCCGAGTAGCCCACCACCCGGACCGCGGTCACGTCGTCGGCACGGACGCGGCGGGTCACCAGCCACGAGACGCACCGCAGCTCCCGCCCGTCCCAGGAGACGCCCATCAGCACCATCCGCCCCAGGAGCGCGACGCCCAGGGCACCCGCGACCGACGCCGCGACCGGCGCAGCCCTCGCCTCCAGCCCGACGGCGAGTGCGCACATGCCGACCCAGAAGCCCCCGAGCAACCAGGCGAGCGGGCCGTTCCGCAGCAACGGCCGGCGCCTCCCGGTCACGCTCGCCCGAATGTGCCTCACCCGTCGACCCGGAGGTGCCACCCCGCGTGCGCGAAGGCCTCGCGCACCCGTGCGACGACGAGGTCGGCCCGCTCGCGCGGCAGGTGCGCCATCGACTCGGCGTACAGCTCGAAGCCGGTGCGCCTGCCGCCCCGGGCCTCCGCGCTCACGTCGACGTCGCCAGCGGCGTCCGAGTACCGGATCGTGAGGCGGTCCACGACGACCACGGACCAGCCCTCGCTCGAGCGGACGCGACCCCGGAGAGAGGTGCGCAGTCGCGGGGCGCGGTGGGCGGCGTCGCCGGATGCGTGGCGCACGGCTGCTCCTCGGAGGGCGGTCGACCGCACGATCGATGCGGTCGTCCGTACCGTAGGGGCTGCACCGGTGCCGGCGGCGGCGCTCGGCGGCGTTCACCCGTTCGCGCGCGCCGAACGGCGTCGCGCACGGCTGCCTCGACCGCGGCCGCCGAACCCGTCCGCACGGTAGACCGATCGGTATACTCGCCGCATGGCCACGCCCGAGCCCGCCACCCCGCTCACTCCAGGCGCCCGCCGCGTCCTCGACGCCGCGTCGGACCTGTTCTACGAGCGCGGCATCCACGCCGTCGGCGTCGACACGATCGCCGAGGCCGCCGGGGTCACCAAGAAGACGCTCTACGACCGGTTCGGGTCGAAGGAGGCGCTGGTCGTCGCCTACCTGCGGGCGCGGGACGCGCGCTGGCGCGAGCACCTGCTGGCGACCCTGGACCGCGTGCCGTCGCCCGGGCCCGAGCGCGTGCTGGCGGTGTTCGACGCCGCAGCGTCCTGGTCGACGGCGAACAGCTCCCGGGGGTGCAGCGCGATCAACGCGCGGGCCGAGTCGTCGGTCGGCGACGGGGACGCCGTGCTCGCGGAGGTCGCCGCGGAGAAGGCGTGGCAGGTCGGGCTGCTCGTCGACCTGTGCCGGGAGGCGGGTGTGCGGGAGCCCGAGGACACCGCGCGGGCCCTGATGCTGGTCTATGAGGGGGCGATCGTCACCGTCGGGATGGGGACGTTCGACCGGCCGTTCGCGCGGGCGCGGGAGGTCGCGGCGGCGCTGCTGGCGCCCCGGGCCTGAGCCGACCCCGGCCGACGTCGAGGCTGTCCCGCGCAGGGTCCCTGACTCCCTCGATCTCGCCGTGGACCCACGACCTCGGCCGAAATACAGCGACCACACCCCCGCCGCGGTGCGACGATGCCGCGATGCGCCCGTTCGAGGACCTGGCCGCCGAGGCCGCCGCCGCCGACGTCACCGGCTGGGGCTTCGGCTGGCTCGACGGCCGTGCCACCGAAGAGCGCCCGCCGTGGGGCTACGCCCGCCTCCTCGCCGACCGCCTCGCGCGCGTCGACTCCGCGCTCGACGTCGACACCGGCGGCGGCGAGGTCGTCGCCGAGGCCCCCGTGCTCCCTCCGCGGATGGTCGTCACCGAGGGGTGGCCGCCGAACGCCCGCCGTGCGCGGGAGCTGCTCGGCCCGCGCGGTGTGGGGGTGGTCGAGCCCGGCGACGGGGAGCAGCCGGCCGACGCCTCGTTCGACCTCGTCAGCGCGCGGCACCCCGTGCGGCCCGACTGGGCCGAGATCCACCGCGTGCTGCGGCCCGGCGGCACCTACCTCGGGCAGCACGTCGGGCCGCGGTCGGTGTTCGAGCTGATCGAGCGGTTCGTCGGCCCGGTGCCGGGGCCGGTCGCGCGCGACCCCGACGACGAGGCGGCCGACGCCGAGCGCGCCGGGCTGACCGTCGTGGACCTGCGGCGGGCGACCTGCCGGATGGAGCTCCACGACGTCGGGGCGGTCGTCTGGCTGCTGCGGAAGTGCGTGTGGTGGGTGCCGGACTTCTCGGTCGACCGCTACGAGGACACGCTGCGGGCGCTCGACGCCGAGATGCGGGCCGGGCGGCCGGTCGTGGCGCACTCGACGCGGCACCTGATCGAGGCGCGCCGGGGGCCGGCGGCCTGACCGGGGTGGCGCCCGTCAGCCCAGGTGGCCGCCGATCGCGCCGGCGCCACCGGCCTTCGCGGCGGTGAGCACGCCGGTCGTGATCAGGCCGGCGAGCGGCGAGCTCGCGACGGTGCCGCCGCCGTCGAGGTGGTCGGCCTGCTTGCGCAGCGCCTCGGCGACCGGGCGCGCGCCGCCGGCGCGGTGCTGCTCGACGACATCGGCGATCTGCCGGAGCAGGGCGGGCGGCTGGGACTGGTCGAGGTAGTCGGTCCGCGCCACGAGCGAGGCGTACAGAGCAGGACCCCGCGCCGCCTTCGCCCTGAGCAGGAGCGCGCCACCACCGTTCGGCACCAGCGACACCGCCGTGCCCGGCTCGAGCCGCACCTCGCGGCGCCACACCCGGCACCGCACGCGCACCAGCGAGCCGGCGACGGGGTCGAGCCACGTCGACTGCCACACCAGCACCACGAAGTACAGCGCCAGCGGGACCATCAGCAGCATGAAGACCCGGTTCTCGGGCTGCGCGACCCAGAGGTAGCCCAGCACGGCGACCACCCCGACGGCCGTCGCGACGATCCACCGCCGCGACGACCGCGACGAGAAGGCCGGGATCCGGACCAGGGTCTCGGTCATCGCGCCCCGGCCGCCGCCGACGCCACCGCCGCCGCGGTCGACACGGCCCGCTCCGCGAGCTCCCGCACCTGCGCCTCCAGCGCCTCCCGGGTGAGCGGCCGCGCGACCACGGGACCCCCGGACGCCTCCCGCGCCGACAGCGCCCACGCCCCGCCCGGCCCGGTGAACAGCCCGAGCAGCTCCGGCTCGCGGTCGTCCGGCACCCGCACGACGACGTCGGCGCGCACCAGCGCGGACCCGAGGTGCTCGACGACCTCGGTCGGCGGCTCGTCGGGGTCGGCGACCGCGATCTCCGGCCCGGTGCCGTCGGCCGTCTCGGGGTGCACCGCCGCGTCGAGCATCAGGTCGCCGAGCGTGCCGGCCGACGCGAGCGCGAACCGGTGCTGCCCGTCGGTCGTGACCTGCTCGACCAGCACGACGTCCCGGACCACGTGCGCGTACCAGTAGTCCTGGCCGAGCACGGTCGACCGGGCGACGCACACCGTGGCCGACGCACCGCGGCGGAGCGCGACGAGCGACAGCACGTCCTGGCGGACCTGGAGCTCGACGGTCGGCTCGCCGACGGCGGCCGCGAGCGCCGCGGGGGTCGGCGGGTCGACGATGCCGCGCGCGAGCAGGCCGCGGTAGGCGGTGCGCAGGGCGACCTCGCGGTCGGCGTCGGGCAGCGTGGCGAGGTAGGGCGCGACGACGAGGCCGCCGGGGCCGGCCAGGATCGCGAGCTCCTCGTCGGTCAGCACCTCGACCGGCACCGGGGCGCCCGGGGTCTCCGGCGACGCAGCCGCCTCGGGCGCGGCGGTCACAGCAGGCCGCCCGAGAGCACGCTCAGCGCGCCCTTGCCGAAGTCGGACACCGCATCCTTGGCCTTGTCCACCTGGTCCCCCGCCCAGTCGGCGGCGTTCGACACCGCGTCCGTCGTCGCGTTCCACGCGGTCGTCGCGCCGTCCCAGACGGCCTTGCCCGCCGTCGACACGAAGTCGCCGATGGCCTCGCGGTTGTCCCAGATCAGGTTGCCCAGGCTCCAGGCGCCGTAGGCCAGCACCGCGCCGCCGGCGACGGCCAGGCCGACCGGCCCGAGGGCCAGCGCGCCCGTCCCGACGGCGATGAGCGTGCCGGCGCCGGCCGCGCCCGCGAGGCCGAAGCCGCGGGTCGCCCAGCCGCGGGCGCCGTCGTAGCCGCCGCCGGTCACCGTGTCGGCGAGGCCCGTCAGCACGGTCAGCGGCAGGAACGCCTTGCCGGCGGTGCGCAGCAGCCCCGCGCCCCGGGCGCCGAGCAGCTTGGTCATCCACTCGGCCGCGGGCTTGCCGTTCTTGAACACGTCCATCGCGGCGTCGGCCTTGGCGAAGTTGTCGAGCATCGCCTGGTAATGCGTGATCGGCGCGCCCGAGGCCCGGAGGAAGTCCAGGAACGCCTTGCCCTTGGTCGCCGACTTCATGACGCCCTTGATCACCTGCGCCAGCGCGACGCCGCCGGCGCCGACCGAGCCGAGCGCGCCGATGACGTCGCCGCTGGCGAACGCGCGCTGCAGGTAGGCGTCCACGGCGGACTGCAGCGTCTGCGGCACCTCGACGGCCGACAGCTTGTCCGCCACCTGCTGGTCCGTCGTCGCCACGTCCTGCAGCGACGTCGCGATGGCGTCGGCGTGCTCCTGCGCCTCCGCGTTGAGGGCGCGCTGCTGGGCGTCCCGCTGCGCGCCGGCGCCGTCGGGGTCGCCCGCGGCGGTCATCACCGGCGGGAGCGTGGGCGCCGTGACCCGGCCGTCGCCGGCGACGGTGAACCCGGCCGCGGTCGCCGCGTCGACGGTCGCGAGCACGGCGGACTTGGCCCGGCCGAGGTCGGTGGCCCCCGAGGCGAGCGCCGAGCGCGCCGCCTCCAAGGCGTCCGCGAGCGCGAATCCGGTGGTCGCCTCGCTGGCCATGCGCTGCGCGGCGGCCTGCGCGGCGTCGCCGTCCCAGTGGTCGCCGAGGCGGGTCATCGCGGACTTGGCGGCCTGCACCTGCGCATCGACCGCCTCCTGCGCGGTGCCGACGCCGGTCGCGGCCTCCGACAGCGCCTCGGGCCGCCAGCTCCGCACGACCTCCAGGGTGAGCGCGGCCATCAGAACGCCCCCATCGCGCCGAACCGGGTCTGCACGGACCCGTCCGCCGCGCGGTAGCCGTCGGCCGACCCGGAGGCGCTCGCCGACATCCCGCGGATGTTCTCCCCCAGCACCTGCACCGCGGCGCCGACGCGCGTCGAGACCCACACGGCCGCGTCCGGCACGGCTGAGCCGGGCAGCGCCGCCTCGATCCCCGCGAACGCGCCGGCGACGTCCAGCGCCTGCAGCTCCGACGCCACCGTCTCCAGCTCGGACGCGGCGGTGTCCAGCGCCGCGATCGAGACGTCCACACTCATGCGTTCCGTACCCCCGGGTGTTGCGGTCGTGCGCGTGTCAGAAGGTCGTCGGCGGACTCAGAAGTCGCCGAGCGAGGTGAGGGCGCCCCCACCCCCCAGTCCCATGTACCGCCCCAGCGGCGACGACGCCACCGGGAGCCCGGCATCCAGGTGATCCGCGTGCGCCCGGAGCGGGGCGATCACGGCGGTGGTCTCGCGGGTGCCGCGGGCCTCGAGCTCGTCCGCGAGCGCGCGCGCGACCGCGGCGGGGACACCGAGCGCCGCACCGCCGTGCACCTCGATCAGCGGGAGGAACACCCGCCGCCAGCCGCGCTCGACCATGAGGCCGGTGCGCTTCTTGCTCGACGTGAGCGCCAGCAGGACCCGGCGGTCCAGCGTCACGGGCTTGGTACGCAGCGAGCGGCGCTCCGGGTCGAGCACGCCCGTGCCGCGGTCGAGGCGGGCGACGACCGCACCGCCGGCGGCCGGGTCGAGCGCGCGGACGGCGACGACGCCACCGGATGCTGCTGTGCTGCTCACGTTCGGAACTCCCCGTCGGCCTGCTGCTGCGTGCGGGCCGTCACGCTATCAAGCGGCCCTGGGCCTGCGGCGTCACGACGCCACGGAGGCGAACGGGGTCGCCCGCCACACGCCTCCGGGTGGAGCGACATCCCGAACCGCAGGCGAGGTCTAGAGAAGACCGCCCGCGCGGCGAGTCGGATCGCGACTACATTGCCTCAGGCAAGCACGTGAGTCGACGGAGACGAGGCGTAGGTGCATCGCATGACGGTCGGCCTCGTGCTGACCCTGGCACTTGCCCTCGCGTCGGAGCTGATCGTGCAGACGACCAGCTGGTCGCGGTTGCCCGTGCTGATCGTCGTCCTCGCGGTCGGCCACCTGCTCGACGCGCTGATCCGCTCCTGGATCCGCAGCCGCTCCGGCCGGGACGAGGCGTCGCACCGGCTCGCCGAGCGCCCCGGCAGCCGATGACCGGCCCACGGCCGCACTGGAGTCGGGCCACGCCCGTCCCCCCGGGTCAGGAGGGCTGGATCTCCTGACCCGACCACGTGCCCGCGAACTTGCCCGGCACGTTCACGGCGGACCGCTCGCCGTGCAGGTCCTGCTGGACGACCCGCTGCACCCGGCCCGCGAGCTCGGCCAGCGTGGCGCCCCACTCGGTCGGCTGCGGCAGGCTCTGCGTCAGGTCCAGCTCCTCGATCACGTACACCGCACCGGAGTAGCCCGGCACGGTCAGCTCGACGAGCGGGCGCCAGACGGTGCCCGGCAGGACGACGACCTCGCGCTCCTCGGGATGGGCGGAGAACTCGCTGATGCTCCGCGCCGTGCGGTTGAGCAGGACCAGCAGAGCCGCGCTGGTGAAGTCCTCGGTGGCGACCCGCGGGCTCCGCGACGACGCGTGGACGCCCGTCGTCGCGACGACGGTCCGAGGCGGCTCCGACCCCTCGGGCAGGCCCCGGAAGGAGAAGCCGTCGAACCGGGGCAGCTTGTCCATCGCGCTGAGGAAGGCGTGGGCGGCGTCGGACATCGTCAGGGGTTCTCCGGTCGGTCTCGGTGGTCGTGGCGCTGGTCGCGGTGCCGTCCGCGGGCGGCTCCGGTCGTCGATCCCGACGCCGGGTCGACCGGTTCGACCGTCCCGTCCGGGCGGACGTGACCCGTCACCTCGCTCGCCACGGGGACGCGCGCCTTCTGCAGGCCGAGTCCGTCGTCCGTCACCGGCCCGTGCTCCGCTTCCAGCTCGGCCTCGCGACGGGCCGCCCAGGCGGCGAACACGCGCTGCTTCTCCTCCGGGCTGAGCGCCCGCCACTCCGGGCCGACCGGTTCCATCAGGTCGTTCACGGCGCCTCCTCGAGCTCGTACCGCGTGAAGCCTCTCGGGTCGGGATCCGCGCCCCGGACGATGTACGGCGTGCCGGGAGCCATCAGGATCTCAGCCTCGTTCCCGAAGTGGGACAGCTGTTGCACATCCACGCCGCTGCGCCCCGAGATCGTGAAGTACGCGTTCCCGCCCTGCGGCCTGATCTCGGGGTCGACGGAGTTCATCCTGAACCGCTCGGCAACGGCGGGGCTCTGCGACGTGCTCCAGAAGGCCGGGTCCGCGACCTGGTTGCCCACGACGTAGTCGCTCTCGATGTGCTCCGGTAGGTGCGAGCCGCGCAGCGTGACTCCAGGGACCTGAGGGAGCTTCGCGAGCCCGGACACCGCGTTGTCGATGTCGGTCTGGATCCTCACGGCCTGCTCGGGAGTAAAGTCGCGTGTCTGCCGGAGGAGCGAGTTCATCTCGTCGTAGCCGGTCACCGTCGTGTACCGGTAGATCCCCAGCACCTCGTCGCTGTTCAACGTCGGGTGCCGCGCGGCCACGGCCTCCGCCCAGGCGTTCGCGTCGTGCCCGTTCTTGGGGTGCGGGATGTCGCTGATGTCGGGGAGGGCGGTCCGGGTCGGCACGCCAGGGACGTCGGCCGTCCGCGGCGCCGGTGCAGCCGCGCCGGGGCGCCGCCCCCGCACGCCCTGCGCGAGACGGGCGAGGATGTCGCCCATCTCGCCGAGCAGCCCCTTGAGGTTCTTCACGGCGTTCACCACCGCCGTCACCTGCCGGCCGATGCGCGCCGAGACCGACGCGACGCGCGCCGTGAGGTCGGCCACGACCTTCGGCGCGCCCGCGCCGACCGTGACCACCGCGAACAGGGCGCCCGAGATGATCCCGCCGATGATCTGCGACAGCGTGTCCCGCACGAGGTCGTGCACGGCCTGCACGATCGTCGAGCAGGTGCGCAGCGCGGAGCCCATCGCAGACGCGGACGACCCTGCGGCCCTCGCGCGGTCGGCCAGCCCGTTCGCGTAGGCCGTGTAGGCGGCGATCGACGCCCCGGACATCGCCTCGAGGTCGGCGCGGACGAGCCGGTCGAGCTCGTCACCGGCGCCGTTCATGGCGGCCGCGACGTTGTCCCACGTCCCGGCGAACCCGAGCACGGCGCCAGCGTCGCCGGTGGGGTCGTTGAGCCAGCCCTTCAGCGGCTCCAGGTGCTCCATCAGCCACCCGAGACCCGCGGCGATGAGCGAGCCGAGCGGGTCCATCGCGGTCGCGACGGTGTCCAGCGCGACACCCACACCGGACAGGGCGGACCCGAGCCAGTCACCGGACTGCAGCGAGGTGTTCAGGCTCTGGAGCGAGTCGAGCAGGCCCGCGCCACCGAACGCCGTGGAGGTGTCGACAGGGCCGGCGACGAGGGGGTTCGCGGTCACCGGGCGAGGACCCGGGAGATCGCCTGGAACCGCGACTCGACCCCCTGGTCGGCCTGGTCCACGGACCGCGCCATGACGCCGAGCTCGGCGGCCATGCCGTCGGCCGCCTCGCGGATCGCAGCGATCGCGTCCTTCGCGGCCTGGTCGGTGCCGGCGACGATCGGCGGCAGGAACGAGCACAGCAGGCCGAAGGCGCCGCCGTGCAGGTCCGAGCTGCCCGCGGCCGACTGCGCGGTGCCGACGTCGCCGGCGACCTGCCCGACCCGGGTCGCGTGCCGGCGCAGCACCTCGGTGTCGATCTGGAACCCGTCCACGCCTCAGCCCAGCCGCGGCGCGAGCTCGGTGCGCATCTGCGCGGTGACGGGCGACTCCTCGCCGAACATCTCGGCGGTCACGACCATCGCCTGCTGCGCCGCGTCGCGCGTCGCGGCGCGGACCGTGTCGAGGATCAGCGCGGACAGGTCGCGCGCCACGATCTCCGTCGCGTCGTCGGAGAGCCGGAGGTCGACGAGCTGCCCGCCGGTGTCGACCTCGACGGTCACCTCCCCGCGGGGGCTGCGTGCCCGGCCGCGGAGCCGGTCCACGGACTCCTTGAACCGGGCGGCCTGCTCCGCGCGCTCCTGAGCACCGCGGATGTCGGCCTGGATCCGCTCGAGGGCGGCGTCCGGGTCGTCGTAGAACGAGGTCACGTGACGCACTGTAACTGCCGTGACGACTGGCCCCGGCCGTCGCCCGGGAGGACCACCCGGACGGCGGGCGACCACTCGGCCTACGGTGTCCGGCCCCGCCGCCGACGATCGGGGTGGGCGGGACCGGAATGCGTAGTAGGGGGGAGCACGCCTCCCGGGCTTCCCCTGCTAGACCCGGGTTTCGGGTGGTGCTCGACGCGTCGGGGGCTCAGTCGGCCTACCGTGGACCCGGGTGGCCGACCTGACGGTAAGGCCAGACACGGGTCGGGTTCCTGCGTCGGTGGGGGCCCGAGAAGGTCAGGAAGTAGACCCCGGTCTGTCGCCACCCGCCTCGCCCTGCCACGCGCCGTCGGCTCCCGGCACGGGACGGCCGATGCCGGAGACGTCAGCGCCAGCGGTAGCTGAACGCCCAGTCCAGCGCCGCGAGCGCTTGCGGTCCCAGCTCCGGGTGCCGCGCCCGCAGCGTCGCCGCGGCCTCCGCGCAGCCGCCCTGGTACCCGTGCCGGCCCCAGTCGACCTCGTAGCCGGTCATCTCGGCGTCGATCGACCGCACGCGCTCCACCAGCTCCGCGGGGTCCCCGTCGACGTGGAGTGCCGCGACCGCCTGCTCGTCGGCCCACGGGAACGGCGTGCTGCCGTAGGAGAGGTAGGCGACCACCGCGGCGCTGAGCGCCTCGTCGACGACCTCGCGCCCGGCGTACGGATCGCCCTGCGGCGGCGCGGGCGGCACGCCGCGGGGGCCGAGGCCGGCCGACGCGGGCTCGGGTCCGGCCGGGAAGGAGAACCGGAGCTCGTCGCCGCGCGCGCGGCTCGCCCACGTGTGCACGGCTCGGGACGCCCGCACCAGCTCCTGCAACGGCTCTCCGCCGAGGTGCAGCGCCCACGGCGTCCCCGGGTCGAGGACCAGGCGCCGCACGTCGGCTCGCCGCAGCGCCGAGGCCAGCCCGCGCGCTCGCAGACCGCCGGGCGCTCCGACGAGCGCCGCCGCATCCGCGCCGGAGTGCAGGACGAGGACGCCGTCGGCGGCGGCGCGACCGGTCGGCGCCAGCACGTCGTGGTGCAGCAGGGCCGTGCGGACCAGCGGTGTCGGGATCGCCGACCGGTGCGCGAGCCGCGTGCGGAGGGACGTGGCGCGGATCCAGCGCTCGTGGTCGCGCCAGGTCGGGTGCAGGGCGTCGGCGTGCTCGTCCGGGACCGGGGCGACGGACCGCTCCGTCACGTTCCAGAGCGTGGCGCAGCCCGTGCACCGCCACAGCCAGAGGCGCGTCTCGGCGAAGTCGAGGAGGTAGGGCTCGTGACCGGCGGTGTCCGCGAGCTGACGGCACGCGCGGCAGCCCGCGGGCGCGGTGCCGCTCACCGGGCGGGGCCTGGCGGCGACCAGGCACGACGTGCGCTCATCCGGGCACTGTAGGGCCGCCCGGCGCCCCGCGCGGTCGACCGTCTGAGCCGCCGCGACGTCCTGGCAGGGGCTCGGGAGGGCACCACGCGCTGCTCGGGCGTACGCGTAAACGATGCGTTACATGCTTGATTCTGATTGCTTGGAGCGCTTACGCTCGTCTTCACGCAGCGCAGGGTGCACAGTCGCACCCCTGACGCCAGGACGAGAGGTGTGTGATGTCCAGCTCAGCCACCCGGGAACGAGGCCAGTCCTCCCCGGCCGAAGCGGAGGGCGAGCCCCGGGCCCGCCGGCCGATCCACCACCGCGAGAAGTGGGCGGCGCTCGTCCTCCTCGTGCCGGCGATGGTCGGCTTCGTCGTGTTCTGGATCCTGCCGAGCGGCCGGAGCATCTGGTACTCGCTCACGGACTTCGACCTGCTCAACGACCCGCAGTTCATCGGCCTGGACAACTACCGCGAGCTGCTGACCGACGACGTCGCACGCAACTCGCTGGTCGTCACGGTCCAGTTCGTCGTCGCCAGCGTCGTCCTCGGCACGGTCCTGGCGCTGCTGACCGCGGCCCTCATGCAGCGGCTGCGGCTCAAGACCTGGGTGCGGTCGATCCTGCTGCTCCCGTGGCTCGTCCCGAACGTCGCCATCGCGCTGATCTGGGCCTGGCTGCTCGACGGTCAGCTGGGCTACTTGAACCACCTGCTGCACGCCGTCGGCCTCCCGGGCGTCTCGTTCTACAACGCCAGCCAGGCCATGCCGATCATCATCGCCATCGGGATCTGGTCGGGCCTCGGGTACACCGCGCTGCTGCTCTACGCCGGGATGACCCAGGTGCCGAA